>JAGQQT010000523.1 GCA_020426065.1 Planctomycetaceae bacterium
GAAGCCAATCAGCTCTGCAGAGAACAGCCCAGCTTTCTGGGTGACATGATTCAGGCCGGACTGGTGGAAGCAGAACTGGGTTATGCCCAGATTGAGAAAGCACTCGAAGATGCCAGTGCAGAACACTCAGCCCGCATGATGCGGCGGGTGGAATATCTGAATGTGATTGGAACACTCTCTCCGATGCTGGGACTGCTGGGAACGGTCTGGGGGATGATTCAGGCGTTCCTTGAGTTCCAGTCTCAGGCCAATCCATCCGTCTCCGAGTTTGCTCCGGGGATTTCACTGGCGCTGGTGACAACCCTCATGGGATTGAGCGTGGCGATTCCCGCCCTGGGTTCATTTGCCCTGCTGAGGAGCCGGGTGGATGAGATGGTTTTTGAAACATCACTGCTGGCCGAACAGGTTTTCACGGGATACCGTCGCCATCTGCTCAAACGAAATCGAGGGGCGGGGAGCGGAAGGGGAAGTGAATGAAGCCGGCCGCCGCTCCGCGTGGACGATCGCTCCGTTTCGCGATCACTCCGATGATCGACATTGTGTTTCTGCTGATCATCTTCTTCCTGGTCTCCGCTCACTTTGTTACCAGCGAAGCCCTGGAACCGATCATCCTGCCACTCGCCTCTCAGGCGGAGAATCCGGAATCGCTGCAACCAAAACATCTCACAATCACGGTCCGGGCAGATGGAACTTACGTTGTTGCCGGACGCGAGAGGAGTTGGGAAGAAGTGGAAGCACAGTTGCTGGAAGCGGAATCGGGCAGGAAAACTGAGGAAGACCAGCCAATGGAAGTTCGTATCCGGGGGGATGCCAAAGCGACTTACTCGCGAATCCGTCCTATTCTGGAAACCTGCGCCAAGGCAGGACTGTCTCAGATCCAGTTCAATGTTGCACCGGAACTGGGAGGAGCCGATTGATGAAAATCCGCTCGGACTTTACCGGTCATCGGGAGTTGAATGACGATCAGGCCATGACGCCGATGATCGATATCGTCTTTCTGCTGCTCGTGTTTTTTGTGTGCGTGGCAACCGATCACGTTGTAGAAATGGCATTACCCACAGAACTTGCCAGTGGTGGCGTGGCGACGGAACAAACGATTCCCGAAGAAACCTGGACCACCGAAGTTCGCGTTAAACTCCGCATGACACCCGATCAGACGAGTGTCATTACCATGAATGGACGCTCCTTTCAGGATGTGAATTCGTTCCGTTCTACCGTGATCGCCCTGGCAGAGATCTCCCGGGAAAGTCCGGTCCTGCTGGATGTGAATGACGATGTCCCCTTACAGGATGTGATTTCCGTTTACGACGCCTGCCGATCCGCCCAGTTCGACCGCATCAACTTCGTTCTGCCCGCTCCCTGAGAGGAAAAGTATTCCCGGACTGGAGTCTCGACTCTCAGCCCGTCACAATTCCCTGTAAGACTTCTCGATAAGACTGAAAGGGATGTGACATGAAACTCTCCTGGGTAATTCTCCTCAGCTGCCTGCTGGCTCCGCTCTCTGTTTTCGCCGTTGAACCAGTCACATTGACGGTGGCTCAACCTGAGACCGGGGCATTGCTCAAAACCATGGCGGAGCTGCGAGAACTCCGTCAGCAGGGTCTTACCGATCCGGTTGTCATACAGATTCCTTCCGGAACGTATCGTCTCACGGAGCCACTGCAGTTGACTGCGGCAGATGTCGAATCCGGATTGAAGTTTCTGGCGACAGGCAATGAACCGGTTGTCTTCAGCGGCGCCCGCCTGTTGAACGCAGCGGGCAGAACAGAACGGGGGCTGGTTCGCTATGCCGTACCAGAAGGAATCAACTGGGAGGTCCTCCCACGCCTGCTGCTTGTTGAAGGGCAAATCATGACACCCGGACGCTATCCTGATCAGGGATACCTGAGAATTGAAAAGGCCCTCCCCGACCGACGCAGTGGCTTTACGATTCCGGCAGACTCCCCTGAGGTACAGATTCGCCCCGCCACAGGATATGACCTGATCTTTCTGCATGACTGGTCGAGCAGTCGAATCCCCGTCAAACAGTATGATTCCAGTACCCGGACATTAACGACAACTGGCCCGATTGGGTGCGAAGCCAGCCATTACGCGATTGATCATTTTGAAGCTCATCCCCGTTATTACCTGGAGGGGCATCCAGCGTTTGTGAACCTGCCGGGCGAATGGTATGCCGATCAAGAGACTCGTGAAATTCTGGTCAAGCCTTTCAGTGATGAAGCCGATCCAATTGTCGAACTCCCCCTGCTGACAACGCTCATCGAAGCGACCGGCCAGGAGGACAAACCACTTTCCGGACTGATTTTTCAGGGGATTGTCTTTTCCGGAACCGGCTTTCCCATGCCACCTGGTGGCTACGCCGCCGCTCAGGCATCCATGCATGAACCCCGCGATACTTCCGGTGCCAGGTTGACAAAAAACCGGCCGATGCTGGACGCAGCGGTGACCATTTCCATTGCCAGGCATTGCCGGTTTTTGAACTGCCAGTTCGTTCAACTCGGAGGAACCGGATTGTGGATTGGGTCCCGCAGTCGGGAATGTGTTGTGCAGAGATGCAAGTTTTCCCGCATCGGTGGGAATGGCTTGAATATTGGCGAAGACAATTCACGGCACGTCAATGGCAAGGTCTGGTTCTCCGCGGCTCCAGAACAGATTCCAACCGGAAACAGGATCGAACAATGTGAGATAGCCGATTGCGGTGTGGTGTTGCCGGGAGCGGTCGGGATCTGGGCTCCGTTACACCGGGAACTGCAGATCGTCCAGAACCATCTGCATGATTGCCCTTATACGGGAATCTCTCTGGGCTGGATGTGGAACGATTCCGTCACGCCAGCGGGGGGAAATGTTATTTCTGGAAACCACATCGAATACGTGATGCAGGTCCTGAGTGATGGCGGTGGGATTTATACACTGGGCCGTCAGCCGGACAGCATCATTGAAAACAACCGCATTCATGACATCCCTCTCAACGCCGGTCGAGCGGAGTCCAACGGGATGTTTCTGGATGAAGGTTCAACCGGGTTTGTCATTCGCGGGAATGAAATTCGTCGGATCACCAAATCTCCGCTCCGATTTCATCGGGCTGGCCAGAATACCGCCAGCGGAAACCGGTGGGAGTTACGGGATGCGGAAACTCCACCCATTCGTTTCAATAATACGCCCGCCGAGAATATCACCTCGCTGGAGAATGAAGTCGTTTCTCCGCAGAAGCGAATCTACCTGATCGGGAATTCGCTGACCTGGGACACCATTCCCTCGCTACTGGATGAAGCGGCGGAATGGCATGTTGATTGCGGCAAGCCGCTCCCCTACATTCATGCCCAT
>JAGQQT010000524.1 GCA_020426065.1 Planctomycetaceae bacterium
CTCTCCGAAAGTTCCTGGAGCAGTTGAGTTCGGACTGCTTCACTCGTTGGGAAGTTGGCAGCATAAGGTTCTGCAATCAGGACCGGACGTTGAGCTCCCGGCTTGCCGACCCCCACCAGGGCCGAACGATAAATGGCGGGATGCTCATTGAGAATCGCTTCGCAGCAGACCGGATACATCCGGCCTTCCGCCGCATGCACAATGTGAGCCTTGCGTCCACAAAACCAGAAGCGGCCCTGGTCATCGCGATATCCCATGTCTCCCATGCGATGCCAGAAGGTGTTCCCATCGGGAATCTTCGCAGCGGCGGTGGCTTCGGGTCTGCCGTAGTATTCCCTGGTCGCACTCGGACTGCGGACGATGATTTCGCCGATCGTACCATTCTTGCATTCCCTTGAGTGGCTCAACGATTCAATCGGTCCCTCGAAAGGTTCGATCACTTTGACATCCACTCCCGTGAACGGTCTGCCAACGCAAGTCCCTTTCCCCTGAGCAGTCAGCTTTCGGGTTTCTTTCAGCACTTCTGAGGCAGAGATATTGCAGACCGGTAACGCTTCGGTCGCGCCATAGGGCGTAAACATTTCCCAGCCCGTTTCGACCGCAGCTTCCCGCATGGTTTGCAGCACATGCACAGGAACCGGTGCTCCCGCAGAAAGGACTCGCTTCAGACTCGGTATCGGAATGCGTTTCTCCCGGCAATATCCCCCCACTCGGTTCCACAGTGCGGGAGACCCAAAAGCCTGAGTCACACCCTGATCATGAATGGCTTCCAGGATTCTCAGCGGATTGACATCGGCTGGCCGGGTAAAATCCATATCCGGGATGACAGTTGTCACGCCCATGGCGGCATTGAAGAGTGCAAACAACGGGAATCCCGGCAGATCAATTTCGCCCGGCTGAATCTGATATTGGGCCTGCAGAAAATCGACCTGGGCATTGAACATCCCGTGTTCATAGACCACTCCCTTGGGGGGACCAGTACTGCCACTGGTAAAGATGATGGCGGCCATGTCGTTCCGTTGAGTTCGCGGTAGCAGTTCCCCAAGCGAATTCGACTTTAACCGCAGCCGCCCCTGCTCCCGCAGGGCCTGATAACTGAGTCCACCCCAGTTGCGTCCCCGGCTGACACTCACATTCAACTTCGCCTGCCGGAACTGGCCCCGCCGGACCTGGCGAATCGCATGCACAATCGGAATGGCCACGAATCCGTGCGGCTGAACTTCATCCAGACAGTCAAAGATCCGTTTACGTCCCATTCCCGGATCGATCAGTACAACCGTGGCTCCACTTTTGAAAATGGCCCATGTCAGCGCGATAAATTCAATCCCGGGTTTCACCATCAGCACGAGTCGATGTCCTGCCCGCACTCCCAGCTCATGCAACCCGACAGCCAGTTCATCTGTTTCCTGATGCAACTGCTGAAACGTCACCTGGGTATAGGCCACTCTGCCCAGCCTGGTCCGGGACTCAGGAAAGATGACGCAGCGTTGATGTGGCCAGCGTTTCGCGGCCAGCTCGAGGCGATCGGCAATGTTAAAGCCAACTGCTGTTGACGGGTTCTGCTGTGGGTCGTCCATGTCCGCCATTTCATTTCGCCATCAGGTGATCAGCAGAACTTGCAACCAGAATCTCTCCCCGCATGCCGGTCGTCAGATCACCCATGTAGCGGTCAAAACGAATGGCGGCAGTGGTCTGGACACGCTCCAAAAAACTTCGGACTGGCGCATATTGAAACAGCATGCGGATGGCGACCGGTTCATAATTTGTCGACCAGCGGAAGTGAGCGGGGATCTGTGCCTCGGAATTGAGAACGATCACCGTTCCCCGCACCAGCCCGGTTGCCAACTCGGATTCCGCTCCCTGTCCAATGATGATGGTCCCGGCCAGCATTTCTCTGCCCACTCCGGGGCCTGCGGTTTTTCCCACAGCTATCAGCCCACGTCGCATCAGCCGACCACAATCCCGACCGACACTCTCATCGAGATAGATTTCTCCACCATTCATGCCACGCGATTCTCCGGGAACCGGTCCGCCAACTTCATCTCCGGCGGAGCCATGAATCGTGATCAGGCCCCCTGTCATGCCCCGGCCTACTCCATCCCCCGCTGATCCCTGAACGGTAATCTGTCCACCCGTCATGCACTCTCCAACAGAGTCTCCGCAGTTCCCGACGATGAGCAGTTCCCCATCCGACCAGCCACGTCCCAGTCCATGCATGCGGGCGAGCTCTCCAGTGAAGCGGGCCACCGCATTTTCAGCAGCCGATTCACGTTGCACCTCGAACAGATCTCCCAGCGGAATCGTCCGTCGTCCAGCTCTCAAGCGGGCGGCAAGAATCGCTTCGCGATCGTCGGAATGCAGCAATTGACTGAGGGATTCGGAAAGCTCGACCCCCGTCTGCAGTTGAGAATGACTATGTAAATGCCACATCGTTCCGTAAAGATCCCTGAACAAAACCGTTGCTTCGTCACCACATTCTGATGGGAATGATGCGTTTTCTCAACAGCACTGAATCATCGAGTGACCACTCTGCGGAACATCGCCAAAGCCCGTCAACTCTACCGTTCAGGCAATGTTTACGGGGTCCACACCCAATTTCAAAGCCTCACCGGAAAAAAACTTCGGTTCGGGCGTGGAAGTTGCCATTCAATTGGAACACGATCCACCACACCACTGCTGATCTGTCGGGAGTTGAGAGTCATGTTTCAGGTTGTCGCGATTGAATCACTCGATGAACTCAAAACCTATCGACACAGCTGGAACGAACTCTGGGGACGGACGCGACAACGCAGCTTCCAGATGACCTTCGAGTGGTTCGAAACCTACTGGACCAACAACGCACACGCTCAGGAACGTGAGATGAAGGTCCTGGTGGTTGCTCTGGGTGGGAAGGTCATCGGAATCCTGCCGCTCGTCAGGAAACGGGTCTCAACTCGGCTGGGTGAACTGCGGGTGCTGACTTATCCGCTGGATGGGGAAGGCTGCTGGTATGGTCCCATCGGCCCGAACTCTGCTGCAACACTGGCTGCCGGTTTGCGTTATCTTTCTCAGAACCTCAGCGACTGGGATCTGCTCGACCTGCCCTATATTGATCGCGATCGTCTCGATCTCGGGCGGACCAGCACTGCAGCCCGCAACCTCGGCTGGTCCCCGGTGGAACGGGTCTGGAATTCCGTTTCCACGATTCGATTTCCGGAAGGAATGGAAGCGTTTCTGGAGCGGAAAAAAGATTCAGCCCGCAAGGCATTACAACACGCAGAACAACTGGCCAGACAGAACAACTGGAAGTGGCAGCACCATTCATCCATGATCATCGCT
>JAGQQT010000525.1 GCA_020426065.1 Planctomycetaceae bacterium
TGAGATTCGCATCCTGATCTGTAAACAGGGCTTCGAGTTGAACCAGGTTTTCGTCGACCAGAATCGTGCGTGGAAGAATTACTTGATGCCACTGATTCTCATCTGACGGATTGCTCGCCAGATAATAGCTGAGTAGATGATCGGTTTTGAGCTGTTCCAGCAAGGTGTGAAACTGTTCATAATCCGGATCCGTTGCCACCAAAATCAATTGTGCCCGCTTCTCTTCGCAAAATGAACTGGCTTTACTGATCATCAGCTGGGTATCGAGTCTCCATAATGGCCCGATCACAACAACCGATCTGGATTGCCCAGTGGGTAACGTTGTTTTCTCACCAGCAACAGAAATCACTTCCAGATTCCTCAACGACTTTGCTGCAATGGGTGAGGGGTTCTGGTTATCGTTTCCCTGCGGCCCGATGGAAGCCGTGTAAAGTTTTCCAGGATCAGGGGATTGAAGAATGAAACTTCCGTACTCGCTGTCCTTCTGAAACCAGAGCTGAGTTTGACCTTCACTGGATATTCCACTGAGTTCAACCTCCCCGTTTTCATCCGTCTTACTCTGTTCGGTCCCTACATTCGAGGCCACTGTTGCCTGGTCTGCAGGTGTTCCATCTGACTTCAGAATTTTGAGCCTGACCGAAATGGCAGGATAGGCCACATAAGCAACCGGTTCCGGATTGGCTCCGGAGGCAACGCTAACGGATTTTGTACTGTCGGGGACGCTGAACTGCTTATTTGACTTTGCGGCCAGGTAATAATTTCCGGGAAAACAGGGCATGGTAAACTTCCCGGATTCGTCGGTTTTCAAATCGTTCCCGATTCTGGTGTAACCAGCACCAATCCTCATCACGATGATTTCCATACCAGGAACCGGCTGGTTCTCACTTGTCAAGATACTGCCGGTGATCAGCCTGGGTGCGTCGAGCTGGAATTTCATTTCCAGAGGTTCTTCCCCAGCGTTCAGCTTCTGAGGCATTGCGGGCTGATCAGGCACCTTCAGCTCTGCCTGGACTTCTGCCACACCGATCGCAGAATAATTCCAGATGACGCGAGTTGCTTCCACGGGCATGCCAAAACGGGCAGTCTCAACAACTTTTCCATTCTGGTCGAGCGCACTCAGTTTCAGTGACGCATCGAGGATTCCTCCTGAGAGGGTATTGGAAGCCAGAGTGATTGAAAGTTTCTTTCGGTCAGGCTGCTCCATTGGGGAGTCGCCCATTTTTTGCTGCAGTTGTGTCAATCGCGAATTCAGTTCCGCATGACCAAACTGGTCTCCGACAAACAGCCCATCAGGACCAACGATCAGTGACAGTCCAGGCATCAGTCCAAAATGTGTCAACAGGAGTGACTGCTGGTTGTCTTTCGAACAGATGACAGGCAGTTTCCATTCGACAGACTGCTGTTGACAGTAAGTATCAAATTCTTCTTTCGTCCCCTGATGAAAACACAACAAATCCATACGGGAGTGGTTTTGCCAGGGTTCCAGCTGCTTCTGCAGGGCTTTCAGATCGGTCGACCATCTGGCTGTCGCACAGAGTACAACAACTTTTCCTGTCTGTTCACTGAGCCGATATGGTTTTTGAGTTTCCGGATGAGTGAACTCCAACTCGTGCGGCAATGATCCCGTTAAAGAAAAAACAGATGCCTCAGCAGAGGGGACAGGCTGGTTCCGATTGATTTTCTTCAGTTGAACCTGGACCGGCTGAATCTCCTCCGCAACCTGAACAGTCAACTGTCCACTCTGGTCCACGTCGAGGTATTCGAGAATACTGTAATGCTTGGCTTCCAGCTGATATTCACCTGGCAGCAGATGATCAAACTGGAACTCGCCCTTGTCATTGGCTTCTACGATTTCCAGTGGCTGGCTGGCCCCGGATTGAGCGAGACTCACCACACAGCCCGCAACGGGCTCACCTGTCTCACCTTTCAATATCCCTTTGAGCGTTAATCCTCCGTTCCGGTCGAACACAACTTCTCTGGATTCCCCCGATTCCAGTGACACGGTTTTGCTGTCAAAAACCAGACTCGTTGAGTAACGATTGGATTGAACCATGTGAACCCGATACAGCGTATAAGTTCCCCGGGCAATAGGAGGAAATTCAAAGTGTCCACTGGCATCAGTCGTAATCTGTCCTCCGACCCCAAACATCTGCTCCATGGAGGAGCCATGATCTGGTTGAGGGTTCCAGTGTATCTTCATGATGACGTTGGGGACCGGCTTCCCTCCCAGTAAGACCTGCCCTTTGATTTGTGCAGGTTTCTCAATGGGGATTACCAGAGGTCGTTTCAATTCTTCCTGGGCCTGCAACAGCGACATGAATCTGGGGACGGCCTGAAAACTGCCATCGGGAGAGACGATCACCAGAATTGTCTGAGGATGTTTAGGACGGCTGAACCGGAATTGCCCGTTCACATCCGTCTGTAACACTACTCCACTGTAATCCCGATTTTCCAGGTAGTCCCAGGGGGTCATGAAATCAACATAATGATCGGGATGAAATCTGTCATTGGGGTCTGCCAGCACGATTTTCACACCAGCTGCCGGTTCGCCGGAATGGGAATGAACCACCTGAGCAGAAAGTAACTCCGCTCGCTTCATTTCGACCTGATACACCTGAGATTCATTCAGTTCAGGATCGATTTTCACAATCTGCTCTTCATATCCGGGAGCCCGGAAACGGTAGGCCGTCTGGTAAGTCATGGTTTCATCGATCTCAATTTTCATCTCACCAGCCAGGGCATCGTAATAGCGAGTCGTTTCCCATTCATTACTGCTCCAGTAGTAGTCATCATTGCTGGACCAAAGTCTGCCGACGGCAATGGCCAGGTTGGGAACAGTTGTTTTCGCTTCCGTATCCCGGACTACAAACCTCAACGTGATTTCAGGTTTCATGACCAGATCGACATGCTCCCCACCCTGAAAGCTCCGATCCCGAATATTGATGTAACCCTGCTTCAGAATATGAACTTCTGCAGCTGTGTCGGGCATATGTACGAGTTCGAATTTCCCGTCCGCATCGGTACGGGCTTCCCGATTGAACATCCGGTACTTGTCCCAGGTATCAGTAATCAGCCAGACATTCGTGATCGGCTTCCCTTCCACATCGACAATTCTTCCGGTAATCGACTTGCCAGGTGAGAGTTCAAAGTTCACTTCGGCTGGTTTTCCGGTCGTCGCCTCGGCAATCTGGATCTGAGGAGCGTAATCTTCGCTGATCGCATGCATGATGACTGGTCCGGGGGGGATTTCGCCAATTGAGAACTTTCCACTGGCATCGGTTCGGACTTCAATCATTTCATCTGATCCCATGAACC
>JAGQQT010000526.1 GCA_020426065.1 Planctomycetaceae bacterium
AAAGGCCCATCCGGATGTTTACAACATGCTGCTGCAGATCATGGAAGAAGGCCATCTGACCGACAGTTTCGGTCGCAAGGTGGACTTTAAGAATGTGATTCTGATCATGACCACGAACGCGGGTGCAGAGGTGATTTCCAACGCGACACCGTTCGGATTCTTCTCCAACAAGGATGAAGAAACTTCCTACGGAACGATGAAACGTGAAGTTCAGAACGTCATGCAGAAGGTGTTCAAGCCGGAATTCCTCGGTCGTCTGGATGAAGTGGTGATCTTCCGCAAGCTGACCAAAGAGAACCTGCGGCTGATCGTCGACATCGAACTGAAGAAAGTCCGGGAACGACTCCAGGAACGTGGCCTCAAGCTCGTATTGACCGACGAAGCTCGCGACTTCCTGATCGAAAAAGGTCGTGAAGGGGATAACCTGGAATATGGTGCCCGTCCGCTGCGTCGTTCTGTTGAAATGTACGTGGAAGATCCGTTGGCCGAAGAACTGCTTCGTAATGCTTTCGAAGGCAAGAATCTGATTCAGGTCGCGGTCAAGGAAGTCGGCGAAATGAAGCAGCTCGACTTCAATTCTTTCGTTCAGGATGAGCAGGATACTGAGGAACTGGCTGCCGTCGGCAGCACTGGTGAAGGACCTTCCAATTCCTGATTCGAAAATCTTTGCGTGAACCAGTAAACAGCCAGCCTGTCTCACTCAGGCTGGCTGTTTTTGCGTCTGCTGGACACCTTGTCTGACCCGTCCCGGTAAAGTTCACTGCGGTGACTCGCGAAAAGTCGGGCAAAACGTAAGAATCTGCAACGATTATTGACAGGAACTGATCCATGTCAGCTTGCCAGTCTTCAGGACCATTCAAACAGAGTCCTGAAGACGGTGCCTCTGACGATAAATGAATAGAACTCTTTCACTCCAGACGAAGGCTGAACTGATGACTTTTTCGAATGTTCGTCGTGAGATTGCAGGGATTTCCATTTCCGAACTGGCGAATCAGTTTGGAACCCCGCTTTACGTTTATGATGCCGCCACGATTCTGGCTCGTGTCGAAGAATTACGGCAGTTTGATGCTATCCGCTTTGCTCAAAAGGCCTGCTCCAATATTTCCATTCTGAAACTGCTGCGTAAAGCGGGAGTGGTTGTTGATGCGGTCAGTGCGGGAGAAATTCATCGGGCATTGAAAGCTGGATTTACCACAACCGGCGAGCCCGCTCCCGTCCAGTATTGTGCCGATATTTTTGACCGCCAGGCGCTGCAGATGGTTGTTGACCTGAACATTCCGGTCAACTGCGGCTCACCCGATATGATCGATCAACTGGGGGAAGTCGCACCGGGTCGCAATATCACCCTGCGAATCAACCCGGGATTCGGGCATGGACATAGCCAGAAGACCAACACGGGCGGAGAACAGTCCAAGCACGGGATCTGGCATGAAGATCTGGCGGATTGTATGCAGCGAGCGGAGAGGCACGGCCTGAAAATCACGGGACTGCACATGCATATTGGATCCGGGACGGATTTCGAGCATCTGGCCCAGGTTTGCAAGGCAATGGAAAACACCGCTCTCAAAGTGGGCAGCTCAATCCAGACCATCAGTGCGGGGGGCGGCTTGCCGACTCCGTATCGCTCCAGCGATAACAGAATCGATATCGATTGCTACTTCAAGCTGTGGGATGAAGTCCGTCAACGGCTGCAGGAAACCTTTCAGCATCCGGTTTCCCTGGAAATTGAGCCGGGACGCTACCTGTCTGCCGAGGCCGGATTCCTGATTTCTGAAATTCGGGCGATCAAGACCATGGGCAGCAATACGTTTTACCTGCTGGATGCGGGCTTCAATAATCTGGCCCGCCCAATTCTGTATGGGGCCTATCATCCGATGTCCATCATGCCTCGGGATGGAAACGAGAACCGCCCTCTGCAGGAGGTGATTGTGGGGGGGCCCTTGTGCGAATCGGGAGACATCTTTACCCAGGAAGAAGGGGGATTTGTCTGCCGCCGTCAACTCCCGGCCGCTCAGATTGGAGATTACCTGATCATCGAATGTGCAGGGGCGTATGGGAGCGTGATGGGATCCAACTACAACTCCAAACCTCTGGCTGGCGAAGTGCTGATTCGTGATGGAAAAGCATCTCTAATCAGACGAACCCAGACACTGGATGAGATTCTGGCTCAGGAAGTTCTGATCTGAACTACTGAGTACAATCAGTTGGATTCATCGAATTCCCGCACGGAAACGCGGTCGACACTGGCACGGACACACAGATAAACTGTGGTCACACTGACCCAGTAAAAGCCGCGAATGAAACCGTCTACAAGACAACCTGTGAGTACGTGCCAGAGTGCTATAAACCCTCTGGCTCCCTCACGGAAGCTGACATCCAGAAATGAATACTCCATTCGCTCCACTGGGGTTTGCTGATGCCAGGCAATCATCTCAAAAAACTCCTGCCAGACGAGTTTGAAGACTTCTCCCCAGACCGCCTGAATCAAAAGTCCGGCGGCAATCAGCAGGCCGAATGTCAGCAGGATGGAAAGAAAACGGGCTCTGAGAAAATCAAACGCCCTGCTCCAGGCATCAAAGCCATCGCCAGATTCTGCAGCCAGTGAGGCAACAATCAGTGGCCATCCAATAATTAGTCCCCCAACCAGCAGAATGGACAGCAAAATCAGCAGGATCTCGATGGCGTAGAAAGCTCCCGCCAGCCAGGGGCCCGCAACCGGAATCCCATCCATTAACGTGATCAGTACAATTCCCAGCTGTAAACCGCCCAGGGCCAGGACGGGAAACAGCAGGCTCAGGGCGAATGAAGGCAAGGAGCGAAAGGCCCTGAGCGTTGAACGCTCCAGGCAGATTCCCTGATTTCGGGAGACTTGGGAAACAGCCAGACGACAGATGATCAAGCCGGATAAAATATGGATCAGCAGAATCAGCACAGTTCCCCAATGGAAATCAACCGATCCCATTCCGAGGTAACGCCTGAGTAGCTGAAACAGAGTGGCATTCGGAGAAAGGGCTTCCAGAAATGAGTGAGTGGGCTGACTGAGCAGGCTTTCAAAATCTCTAATTCCCAACCCCATTCCCTGGCCAGCTTCCGGAAAACTGAACCGAACAATCAGCAGGAGGCAGCTTGTTACGAATCCAACCAGCAGGATCTGCATCCCCAGTGCGATTCCCGGAACGCGCAGACAGTGCAGCCAGGGAAAACGATTGCGCCAGACCTGAAATTCAGTCTGCTGAAATTCGGAATCACTCTTCATGCTGGCACACTGTTGCTCTGTCGAGCCCA
>JAGQQT010000527.1 GCA_020426065.1 Planctomycetaceae bacterium
CGTCATGTTTCAATGCACAGCTGATTCCCTCCAGTTCATCTGTTTGACGGGCAAGTTCGCGGAGAGCTTCAACAAGTCCATCCGGGTCCAGTCTGACGGGAACCAGTCCATGTGCAATCTCTCGGACTTCCTGATGTGTACGTGAGATTCCATCCACAATCTTGCTGGCCAGGAGCCGGCATTTCTCCTGCACACTGACGGAATGATTCTCGGGCTGACTTTCCAGCTGATGAACCAGATTTGCCGCCAGCATGCTCAGACCTGCCAGAGACTGCTGAATGCTGTCATGCAGATCCTGGCCAATCCTGCGTTGCTCAGCTTCGGTGGCTGCCAGCACATCACGCTGGAGCGATTCCCGCTCGCTCAAATCATGAACAATCCCGGTGAAGAATCCGAGATGGTCCACTTCACTGACCGATAGTGAGATCGGAAACACAGAGCCATCTTTTCGCTTGCCGCGAACATCATGGCTGGTTCCGATAATCCGTCTCACACCCGTGTTATGGTATCGGGCCAGATACTGATCATGTTCATTACTGAAGGGTTGAGGCATCAGCATTTTGACATTCTGGCCGATCAGTTCCTGTTCCTGATAGCCGAACATTTTCACCGTTGCCGGATTCACATTCGTAATGATGCCCCGTTTGTCGATGTTAATAATGGCATCCGTCGCCGTATTGAGAACTGCCCGTAACCACTCTTTCCGCTCACGCAGTTGCGATTCCACCTGCTTCTGACGGGTAATATCGGTCGCTGTCCCGAACCATTCCAGGACCTCTCCCTGTTCGTTCTTGATTGGAATTGCACGCGACAGTGTCCAGCCGGTAGTTCCGTCCTGTTGGATCACATGGTGCTCAAGTTCAAAAATGGAATGATTCTGGATTGCCTGTTGTATTCTTTCCCGGACTAGACCCTGCTCCTCAGCGAGAAGATACTTTTCCATCCAGTGGGCAATTGGCTGAGGTGAATTTGACAGGAAGCCTTTTCCGAGCAGATACCGTATGGTTGTCCAGTCAGCATTCACGCAGAACACAACAACTGAGGTCGCCAGACTGAGAGCCTGAAACCGGTTTGAAAACTCACGCCAGTCATTTTCGTTCTGCATGTGCCGGTTGACATCCCTGTACACCGAAACAAAGTGCGTGGGGTTGCCTGTGGCATCGGGCAGAGGGGTGATCTGCAAATCAAGTTCATTGTGATGACCGAGAAGATTTGCCAGTTTTCCCTGAAAAGAGTTCCCTTCCGAGTGGGCCTTATTCACACTCCGGAGAAATTCAGCTCTTATCTGTTCTCCCAGCAAGTCTCCTGGAGTCTGCCCCAGTAAATCCTTACTGGTACAACCACATGTCTGACACATCGCATCATTCACATAAATAATGCGGGAGTCTGACCAGGTTGTGTTTCCCGTTGAGATCACGATTCCTTCGAAGAAACAAGAATCGGTCGCAGTGGACGGAAACAAACCTGCAGAATCAGCAGCCTCCGGATCTTCAGGTTCCGGCACGTGATGCGGTTCCAGTGGTTCAGGTGAGTTCATCATCGTTATCGATCCGAGATCAGACTCAAAACGGATTATTCATCATAAATCTCCAGCCTGAAAAGCATAGGCATCAATCAGGTTGTAAGTCGAGTTCCCGGCAGATTGGTCGTGGAATGGCGGATTCCACCATCACGCTGTTTTCAGCTTTGATCTGTTTATCCGAAGGTCGTTTGCAAAGAACTTTGGTCGCATGTCCGCTCTTTTTCCAGCCGCACGGTTTTGAGGGGCGAGAGAAAACGCTAAACCATTCCAGAGATCTGATTGTGCGCTAGAACTGGTCCTCCGGAGAAATAGGAAATCGAAATGAAGAAGAAAGCAGTTCTGCTGTTGAGCGGAGGATTGGATTCGGCCACGACTCTGGCTATCGCCCGGAAAGCAGGCTATGACCTGTCCGCCGTTTCTTTCGATTACGGACAGCGTCATAAATTTGAGTTGCAGTCTGCCCGAAAAATCGCCGAGCAGGCGGGGCTGGAAAAACATGTTGTGATTTCCCTGAACCTGGCTGAGTTTGGCGGGTCGGCGTTGACAGCGGATCTGGTCGTGCCGAAACATGATTCGGCGGCCGAACTGGATCAGGAAATTCCCATCACCTATGTGCCGGCCCGGAATACAGTGTTCCTGTCTGTGGCGATGGGGTTTGCGGAAACCCTAGGGGCGTCGGATTTGTTTATCGGTGTGAATGCCGTCGATTACAGCGGCTATCCCGACTGCCGCCCGGAGTTTATCCAGGCCTTTGAGAGTCTTGCCAAACTGGCCACCAAATCCGGAGTGGAAGGGGCAGACTGGAAAATTCACACGCCACTCATCCATCTGACCAAGGCCGAAATCATCCGTCGTGGACTGGAACTGGGAGTAGACTACGGATTAACGCACACTTGTTATGATCCGGATTTCGCGGGCCGGGCGTGTGGGCATTGCGATGCCTGTCTGCTGCGTCTGGAAGGCTTTCGGCAGGTCGGACAGGACGATCCCGCAGAGTATCAGGTTTAGAACAAGTTGCAGAATCAGGGGCGCAGACATTCCGGTCTGTGAGTTCACTCAATGGAAATGAATGTGGAGACCAGGCTGAACGAAACGATGCTGGTGGATCGGCATCGATTGCGACAGCGCTGGCGCGCATTGCAGCGAAAACGGGATACCAAAGGGGACTCGGAACGGGAAGCTCTGCTGGGCCAGATCGAAACGTCAGTTGCCCGCGCAGAACTGCGTCAGAAGCAACTGCCGAAACCGGTTTTTTCCGGAACATTGCCGATTGATGATCGGATCGATGAGATTGCCGAGGCGATTTCGACGCATCAGGTGACAATTGTCTGTGGCGAAACCGGCTCCGGAAAATCGACTCAGCTTCCCAAGATCTGCCTCGCGCTGGGGCGTGGCATTGGGGGCATCATTGGCCACACGCAACCGCGGCGTATTGCGGCAAGGTCAGTAGCAGCGCGTATTGCTACAGAGCTGGGTTCGCCGTTGGGGCAAGCCGTGGGTTACAAAGTTCGGTTCTTGGACAAAATTAGCACTGGCAGTTATATCAAACTCATGACCGACGGTATCCTGCTTGCGGAAACGCAAAGTGATTCCAAACTGCTGGCATACGATACCCTTATTATCGATGAAGCGCACGAGCGCAGCCTAAATATCGATTTTCTGTTGGGTTATATTCACCGATTGTTGCCGTCAAGGCCTGATCTTAAACTGATTGTGACATCCGCCACCATTGATGCCGAACGGTTTTCCAGGCATTTTAATCATGCACCGGTGATCGAAGTATCCGG
>JAGQQT010000528.1 GCA_020426065.1 Planctomycetaceae bacterium
ATTTCGGTGGCGATTGCCAAGGTGGCCAGCAATTTTGAACTGGTCGATATTGTGGTACTGGATGCCCCGGAATTCCGTCCGGAAGTAATTACTCGTCTGTTCTGGCAGGGTTGGCGGCATTATCGAAGGCCCACATTTGTGACGTTCAATGGCCGTGGTTACGACCTGCCGCTGATGGAGCTTTCGGCTTACCGCTACGGACTTGAACTGCCTGACTGGTTTTCCGCATCCGGCAAATCATTTGACCAGCCTCGCAACCGCTACAACACCAGCAGTCATCTGGATCTGATGGACTTCATGTCCAGTTTTGGTGCCGCCCGGATTGTGGGTGGTTTGAATGTGCTGGCCAACCTGATCGGCAAGCCGGGAAAAACCGGAGTCGATGGTTCTCAGGTGCAGGACATGTATGATTCCGGAGAGGCGCAGGCAATTAACGATTATTGCCTGTGCGATGTGCTGGATACCTATTTTGTATTCCTGCGCACGCGAGTGCTGACCGGTCAACTCACGTTACAGGAAGAACATCAGCGTGTCCTGCAGACCAAGCAGTTCCTGGAATCGCAATCCGAGACTCGCCCCGCGTTCGCGCACTATCTCGAACACTGGGGAGACTGGAAACCACCTGAAGGAATGGAGATCAATTCTCCCGAAGATAACGGAGAAAACTGATCGCTTGAACGATCAGTTCTGTTCCTTGAATTTGCTCAGATCGTAGATTTCCAGCCCCTGATTGGTGGCGGCCTTCTTCGTCAGAACCGTGATTTTGTTGTCTTTCTCCGAGACATGAACCACGATCGGATCCCCTTCGTTTTCATAGTTTTTCAGGATGTTGTAGATCGCACCGAGCGTGGTGATTCCATCCTGCTGATATGTCTGGGGCATGTTCTTCGTGAAGCCCGCCATCTTGAGAGCATCGCCATCAATCTCGATTGGAATTTTGGAGTCTTCAGCAATAAACGCGAACGCTTCCTGCAACGGTGTTCTGCGGAAGTCGACATTCATTTTCTTCTGCAGTTTTTCCTGGAAGGAGAGCTGCTTTTCCGGCTTGGGGGGAGGTGCCACGGCAACCACTGCATCGAAGTTGGTGCGGGTCGATTCATCCCAGGTGAGCAACGTTCCCAGTGCCAGGTTGGGGCCCGCCTTGGAAGGCATCGAAGTCGCAAATCGGACCAGGTTATGGTCTACCGCAACCGTTGTTGTCATGGCCAGCACTTTCAGCATGGCGGGAAAACGACCGATGATTTTTCGATAACCCGACCGGGGTGGATCCATTTTCTGAACCGTTGCCAGCATCAGTTCTGGCAAAGCCCCCAGACGATTCTGGTATTCTGATTTCATCACGAAAGGCTTGGATGTCTTCTCACCCAGGACGGACATCTCGGTGAAAAACTCGTCACCCAGGTGCATCGACCAGGCGACCGCAGTCGCTTCCGGTCCCAGCCAGCGCAGGCCTTTTTCAATGCTCGTCTGGGCATCAGCGGGAAACAGCATGTCCCGATGCATATCCAGATCTTCTGGAATGAAGGCAACCGTAACCATCCGATCGCGGTCCGTCGACTTCAGAATCTCCTCGACCTCACCTGCGGTAATGGCCGGGGCATCCTTGTAAGCCAGCAGATCTTCCAGGTATTTTTCAGGACAGATCGAGATCGTGCGGTCATCAACCAGCTGATACGCAACTCCGTCAATCAGCTGGATATTCGTATTGAATTCCTCGTACGGTTTTCCTGCATAAGTGGTGAGGAGTTCGGCTCGGGGAGGAGCCTCTTTCAATGTGACCACCATGGCCAGTTCCGGGGCAACTCCGCGTGGTCCCAGCAGAATGCCAACCAGCAGTTCTTCAATTTGACCGGGTTGTTGACGGGTCAAATTGACAATCTGAGATTCCAGCCAGGTTCCCAGTGGTCCCAGTGAGGCCCGGAATTCGGCTTCCTTGGGGCTCTCACCCCAGATTTGAGCCGGGTGAAGATTGATCGCAATCCGGACACCCGCCGGCATATGCAGCAATTGAATCGGCTGGCCTTTGGTAGGGCTCTGCTCCTGAATCGGATTGAACTCCGCTACCTCACGATGAGCCGGAGCGGGATTCCCACCATTCACATGCATGGGAGCGGTGCCCGGCACCGGAGCAGGGGAAGTCACTTCGAGTAATGGCTTTCCGCCGTTTTGACTCTGATGATAAATCAGTCCGCCCGCCGCTCCGGCAAGTACTAGAAAACCGACGATCAGTTTCCAGTTTCCAGAACGCCGCCGATGTTTTTTAATGCGACGTTTCCCTGAACTGGAGGCAGCGAACTGAGATAAATCCGGCTCACTTTCTGCAGCAGAATTGCCAGAGGCATCTGGTTCCGGAGTCTCATGGATGAAATGGAGTTCCTTTCCATCCGCAGTGGGAATGGCAAGTTCCTCTTTCAGGAAATCGAGCGGATTCTCGGCAGGTTTTTGCGGTGCTCCCGTCAACGAGAAAGGGAGTTCAGAACTTGCCGCGGGCGTATCTGGAATCCAGGTTGGATTCAGGCCTGCGGGCGGCGCGGCTGGATCCACCACTTCAATGGGCACTTCTGGTTCAGCGGCCGCCGGTTCTGTCAGGACGAAGCGGTGCTGACATTTGGGACACTTGCCCGTTTTCCCAAGCAGACTCCGGTCGGGTAACTTCAAGACAGCCTGGCATTCAGGACAGGGGATTTTAATCGCCGTCATTTTGCACCTCTGCTTTTCGGGAGCCACGACCGGTTCTTTTCACGCAACCACTCGTATCACCGCACCACAAACAGAAACGTTCGTTATCAAATCGATTGAATTCAGAGCCAGTGGGCAATCAGTTTCAGAACGACGGCCGCCTGAAGGGCTGCCAGTGTATCGTCAATCATGATGCCCCAGCCGCCGGGAAATCGTTCAAACCGCCGGATGGGCCAGAACTTCACGATATCAAAGAAGCGGAACAGAAGGAATCCCGCAATGGCCGTGGAGAGCGAAAACGGAACCACCACATACATCAGCGGGAACGGAGCAATTTCATCAAAGACGACCCCTCCCGGATCTTTCCGGCCGAAATAGTCCGCTCCGCACGCACAGATTGGCACGCCCACCAGAAACAGTACCACTGCGACTGGAATATGCCACCAGCCACTAATGCCTGCCAGGGTCAATCCCCAGACCAGCACCGGGCCCCATAAACTGCCCACCGTGCCCGGTGCAAAGCGGGACAATCCCGCACCGAAACCAAGTGCCAGCCAGACACGCAAATCCCGGATCGGTTTCCGTTTCGTTGGCTTAGCCTCATCCGGGACT
>JAGQQT010000529.1 GCA_020426065.1 Planctomycetaceae bacterium
TCCCTGTGCCGGCTACATGGTTTACACGGGAGACTGGTTCTGGGCTCTGATGCTCTCGATTTACGGTTTCGCCTTCGTGGGGACACTGGACAACATCATCCGCGCCTATGTCCTGCATTCCGATGCCAAGCTGCATCCGCTGCTGGCGTTTGTTTCGGTGCTGGGAGGTTTGCAGGTGATGGGCTTGTGGGGCGTTTTTATTGCTCCCGTAGTCGCCTGCTGCCTGTATGCAATCATCCGGATTTTTAATGAAGAACTGCTGGAACTCTCAAAAACGAGTCGCCAGAACAAACCGGTTCCGAATGTCGAACCTTCACCTGCTCCCGCTACTTGAGGGGGGAGCCTGCTGATAGGTTTCAAGGGCTGCACGCAGTTCCTGGCAGCAAAACCGAATGGATATCACAGCCTGCTTAAAGTTGGTGTGCGTGGAAGCGATCGGGGCATCGATGGCGAACTGTCTGGCGGCAACCTCCAGTTTCCCCAGCTTTTTGGAGAGCATTTTGAAGTAAGCGGCCGGATCATTGATCCGGCTTTCCAGCGCCAGTGAAGTATCAAAGACACCGCGGACAATTCCCATTAATTCCGGGAAGTCCTCCGTTTCATCGGAATGCTTGATGAAGGTACGCACCATCCAGGCATTGGCCATGATGTTCTGGCAACGCTCGACCAGGGGCGAAAGTTCGCCGGTGGGAGAAGCCTCCTGCTGACTGCTCGCTGGAACTTCGTCGGACATCAGGCGGACTCGTCGCTGTATTCGATCAGACTGCGGACATTGTACCTGCAGAGATGATCTCGCCCTTTGAGGAAAGTGAGTTCAATCAGGAATCCGCAACCCACAATTTCCGCTCCGGACTGTTCTGCCAGGTGAGCACAGGCTCGAATCGTGCCACCAGTAGCCAGCAGATCGTCAATCAGAAGGACCTTGTCTCCGGGATGAAGGGCATCGATATGAATTTCCAGAGTATCGGTGCCGTATTCCAGTTCATAATGAAAGGCCTGGGTATCAAACGGGAGTTTGTTGGGCTTGCGGACAGGAACAAATGCCGCGTTCAGGGCGAGTGCGAGAGGAGCGGCAAAGATGAAGCCCCGGGCTTCGGCTGCCATGATTTTCTGCACGCCTGAGTTCCGGAAATGATCAGCAAACTGATCAACTGCCGCCTGAAACGCCTGCGGACTGGCCAGCAAAGGAGTGATATCCCGAAACATGATGCCGGGTTTGGGAAAATCCGGAACGGAACGGATGAACTTTTTCAGGTCAAGGTTGTTCGTCATGGGGTCGTCTGGTCCAGTTCTTGTAGCATGGTTTGAGCAGTTTCGACAAACTCTTCAAAGGATGGATCGTGATCATACAGGGTGATCAGGCTGGTGAGTATCGAGCGGGCCGATTCCGGTTTTTCCTCTTCAATCAAGGCACGAGCTTTTTCCAGTGATGCCTGGCAGAGGTCGTGCCCGGTTGATACGGCCTGATTTTCCTGAGAAGTGCTTTCATCAAGATCAACGAGAATCTCCGTAACTGCTTTGGCCAGCGCTTCCTGTTCCGGCTGATTTCGAACCAGTTCAGAGAGTTGCTGGAGAATCTGAACTGCTCTGGCCCGATCACCCATCTGGTAGTATTCACCGGCCATGTGAAGAAATCGGTAACCATCATTCTGGTTGTGAACCCGCTGGCTGCTGAGTCGGGTCAGGCCGAATTTCTTTTTCACATCCGCGACCAGGATTTCCGTGAGCACAGGAGTCAGTTTCTCCTCCCATTTATCGGGATTCTCATCGATGAGTGGCTGCAGGTACTGATCACGTGCCTGGATCCAGTAAAGAGGGCCAGCCTGGTACAGTTCCATCCCTTTTTCATACCGATCCTGATCGGTCATTTTGACCTGAAACACAAAGTAGATTCCAAGGCTGATGACGAGAATGAGCATCGCCAGCAGAACGTAAGTGTTATCAAAATAGCGGACCAGTGGATGAGGACTGGCCTGGCGGTCGAGTTCCGCTTTGACCAAGTCCCGCATTAACGTGCCGCCAAGTTCGTTCCGGTCTCCAGAACCAGATACCACCGTTTCAGCCAGACCACTGACATAGTCAGTGGAGGTGGCCTGGTTTTCCGATTTGGAAAGTTCAACCTTGGCCAGGACTTCCTGCAGTCGGCGCGAGAGCACCAGGGCATCCGGAAATCGTTTTTCTGGTTCCTTTTCCAGGCACTTGCAGATGATTTCATCCAGCCAGTAGGGCATGTCCGGCACGTAATTGCGGGGCGGATCAAACTGGTTGAAGCGATGCATACGAATGACATCCATGGATGTCTCTCCCACAAAGGGAGGACGAGCGGTGAGCATCACGTACATCACCGCTCCCAGGGAATAAATATCACTGCGTTTTGTGGCACGCTGTCCCTTCGCCTGTTCGGGAGACATGTATTCGGCCGTGCCGATAATGCCCCCGGTTTTGGTCAGGCGGGCAGATGCAAAAACCTGTGCCACTCCAAAATCCAGCAGCTTGACCTGCAGGTCATCTGTGATGAGCAGGTTTGAGGGTTTCAGATCCCGGTGAACAATCCCGGCATCGTGTGCCGCTTTGAGTGCTGAGCAAATCTGAATGGCAATCTGAATGACTTGTTGCCAGGGCATGCGGCCATTCTGGCGAATGTAATTGTTGAGCGTCATTCCCTCGATGTATTCCATCGCGTAGAAGTACGTCTCGTGTTCGTCGACTCCGCTCTCGTACACCTCGACAACGTGCGGATTTTTGAGCGATCGCATCGCGTCTACTTCCCGGGCGAAGCGGAGAATGAAACCTTCTTCCCGCGCCAGGGATGCCGGGAGTACTTTGACGGCTGCTTTTTTTCCGGTGGTTTCACTGACCCCCAGATAAACCGTTCCCATACCGCCGGAGCCAATTTTCCGCTCGATTCGATAGTCGCCAACTTTTTCGGGGATCACGAATCTTTATCCAATCAGTTGTTCTGCATCCTGAGAGATTATCAGGAACGAGAGGGGCCGTGAGATGATCAGGAACTGATCCGTAAAAACGGAACATGACCATTCAACTGGATTGGACAGCGATTTACAATCCCCGCACCTGCATGGTGGTGTGAGAAAATGCAGGAGAGCGCATAGGCCCGTTTCTATAAGGGCATGCCGATTTACTGAATCTACCGGAATCAGGCACTTAGACGGTTGGGGCCGGGCTGGTCTCCCAGAAAATCGTCGAGTGGAATGTCATCGTACTGACCGAGTTCATCCAGGAGTTCGAGCTCCTGTTCGAGACGAGCGACCAGATCCGCAGCG
>JAGQQT010000052.1 GCA_020426065.1 Planctomycetaceae bacterium
CAGACTATGTCATAGAACATCAGCAGCATCCTTGCTCAAAACGGCCCGAGAGAGCTTACTGCTCCAGTATAAACCGCAGCCACCTATCGAGAAAAGATGAGTTTTCTCCTGGAAAACAGCCTGTTTAGCAGGCTAACCACGAACAAAAACTCATCGATTCCAGGCCAGTTCTAGATCCCCGGTGTTCCCGGTGGCAGCGCTGGGCGGGTTGGTGTTGTGGTTTTCGGCTCCGGAGTTGCCGGATTGGCGGGCAATACCACGGTACCAGCCACCAGGGAGACAGAGCTGGTCACGATCAGTTCATCCCCTTGCTGAAATGCACCTGAAATGAATGAACGACCTTCGCCAACTGCTCCCAGCAGATTCACCTCAATATCACGAACAATGTGATCTCGCAGCACCTGTACGATGCGTGAACCGGTTTCGGAATTCTTCAGGACACCATTCGCCACTTCCACTACCGGCATTCTCGGCACGATGGTGGAGTAAGCCGTCTGGCCATCCTGGTACTGACCGCTCTTGTTATCAATGACGACCACGGCAATGGCAGCAGTATCAATCAGTTGTCGCAGGGATTGCCATTCTTCGGTCAGCGGCAGCAAGGTCTGAATTTTGCCCTGGGCAGTTCCCTGATCCAGCTGGACCTGAATGGAATCTCCCTGTTTCACCTTGGTGCGATCCACCGGCAACCGCACGCTCAATTCGGCTGGATCACGCAGTTCAAGCAATGCATCCCCTTCATTCACGAAAGCACCTTCCACCGCTTCCACACTCAACACTTCTCCGGCAAAAGGCGCCCGAACCGAGGTATTATCGGCATCCAGCTGGGCCAGATCCAGATCGGCTTCTGCAACCTGCAACTCCGCCTCTGCCAGATCCCGTGAAGCTTGTGCCTGATCTCCGGTTTGAGCTTTCGCCAGATCCCGACGCAGCGTCGCCACTTTCAGATTCGCTTTGGCCCGCTCCAGCATTTTACCAGCTTTGGAGGATTCGATTCGGACCAGCTCTTCCCGTCCACTTACTTTGGCTCCCGGTTGTACTCGCACGTTCTGAACGATTCCCTCCACCAGTGCCCGAATCACGAGTTGGCGGGTTGGCTTGAGACTGATCGGACGAGTGAATTCTGATGGTGACATCAGATGAATTGCATCCCGCTGGATGATGAGTGGTGCGGCAGCTGGCGCATTGGCATCTGCTCCCGGCCGTGGCGGCTGGGCGGAAATACGGTCAACGCAGCCCAGCAACAGTCCTGCAAAACAACACAATCCCGCAACTGGCAGACGTAACGAGCGATTCATCATAGCCTCATATCTCTTGGTGATTCTCGACTGAATCCTGATCAGATCAGGCTCCTTCTTCAAGATTGATTTGATGTTCATCTTATCAGGGTAATTCACCAGCTTGAAGTTGAAAACTGTTTGAACGGATTTCAGCAGGGAAAGATGAAGAATTGAAGAACAACCGCGGGTAGCTTGAATGCCCCTCATGGATCCAATTCAACAATCTGAACCACCGGTTCTAGTGGTGGTTCAGCAAAGCCCCGAAACAGGCCCATTCAATGACCGTGCCACGCCCAAGCTTCAACCTCCCTCCGGGAGGGTCGGCGCAGCCGGGAAAGGTATATTTGTTTGACCCGTAGCCGCAGACGCAGGTGTTTTTCTGGAAAACACGAATAAGCAATGCCTGCGACTGCGGCTACAGGTCAAACGGCGATTTGTATTTACGTTTCTGCTATTTGTGTTGATACCGATGCCCGAAGAGACGGTTGGATCTTTGCAAATTACGAAAGCAAGTCAGTGGATGACTTCTCACCTAGAGCAGGGGAATTTCCTCATCAATCGCATCGGCCAGCTTCAGGTACTCTTCCCAGCGGTTATACAGGTGGCAGGAAAGCCGAATGTGTGCCCGCTGATTCCACTTGAAAACGGGCACTTCAATACTATGCTTTTCCGCCAGACGCATCTGGAGTGGGTGCGGCGTTCCCAGCCAGGTCTCGGGGACAGTGATCGAATCTGGCAATGACAACGTCACCATCGTTCCCAGAAACGTCCGGTTCAATGGGCAAACCGGCTCCGAGCCAAATCGTTCCCGAAACAGCTCTGCTCCCCGGATCACCATGTCATTCGTATAAGATCGAAACAGTTCCCAGCCAGCCTGCTCAAAAAAATCGATCGCAGTCGGAATGGCAAAAAATCGGGCGGGATCAAAAGTTCCCGGCCAGAAAAACTCATCCTGCCAGGACTTGGGTCGATCGCTGGTCGATCCTCCCCAGCTGACGATTGCCGGTCGTATTCTGGATTGCCAGCGGGGATGCACATAAAGGAATCCGGCTCCAAACGGAGCGCATAACCATTTGTGACAACTGGCGGTATAGAAGTCGCAGCCAATCTCCCGCAACGCAACCGGTCGCATCGCCACCGCATGCGGTCCATCAATGCAGACGGGAACCCGATGCTGCCGGGCCATCCGACAGATGGCATCCACCGGAAAGACAGTGGCTGTCGCGGACGTGACATGACTGACCACAATCAAACGTGTGCGGGGAGTAATCGCTGCTTCAATCGTGTTGACAATCTGCTCGGCCGATTCAATCGGCGTTAGCAAATTGGCGATGGTCAGCCTGGCTCCGCACTCTGAGACCCGCTGCTGCCAGATTCGCTGGACGGCCCCGTACTCATGGCTGTTCAGCAGAATCTCATCCTCTGGCTGCAAATCCAGAGTACGGGCCACACAGTTCATCCCGACCGTCGCATTATCGACCGGAACCAGATCGCCGTTTTTACAGCCCAGCAGGCTGGCCAGCCGATCCAGTGTTTGATCCAGAATCTGCTCCCGATCCCGGACCAGTAACTTCATCGGATTGGCCTGCAGGCGGGCGGACCATTGCCGCTGCGCTTCCTGCACCACACGCGGAGCCGGGCCAAATGATCCGTGATTCAGATAGCTGACATCCGGATCAAGAGCCCAGGCTGATCTCCAGTCTTCCATATAATCCTTTTTAACCTTCCAGACTCCAGCCGGACCGGGGATTGATGCGTTTCAGGAAACGCATTGCATCCATGTTCGTCACCTGCAGCGATGCGGCATCCCAGTGGATTTTCTGACCGGCCCGAAACGCAACATTCCCCAGGTGATTTGCTTCCGTGAGTGGTCCAGCATAACTGAAGGGGCTGCCGGTTTCTCCCTGTCCGAAGATCGCATTGACCCATTCCTGATGTTGTCCCGGAGAATCCGGAATGAACTGTGCAGGCCGTTTGAAATCCTTGAACTTGTCCTCTGGCAACAGCAGGTATTTTCCATAGTCGGAAAGCAGCATGCCTTCGCTGCCCACAAACAGTGTTCCACTTCCCCATTGAGGAATCCCCTGGGCCTTCCAGATTTCCGGCTTGTGCGTTCCCTGATACCACCAGTGCTTGACCGCAGGCAGATCTCCACGGGAACCATACTCATACACAGCAGACATCGAAGCCGGGGCAATTTCCGGATGCGGTTTGTCCCCGAACGCTTCTATGGTCAGTGGAGCATCCAGCTTGAGTGCCCAGTAAGCCAGATCGTTCCAGTGGCTCCCCAGGTCACTCATCGTGCCATTCCCGAAATCCCACCAGCGGTACCACTTCGGACCAGGGAAATAGACTTCATGAAACGGACGTTCCTGGGCAGGCCCCAGCCACAAATCCCAGTTGAGATAATCGGGAGGTGTCATCCCTTCCTTCGGTCGCTCCTGCACCGAAACGATGTCATGATTTGCCGCTGCTTCTTCCGGACTCTGCAGCCCCCACGCTCGACCCACCCAGGTGTGAGCTTCCGTAACTTTGCCGATCGCTCCAGACTGAATCAGTTCCACAACCCGTCGATAATTCGAACCCGCGTGGATCTGAGTTCCCATTTGAGTCACGACGCCCGCTTTCTCGGCCGCCTTTGTGATCGCCCGGGCTTCGTAAACATTGTGCGTGAGTGGCTTCTCGCAATAGACATGCTTGCCATTTTTCAATGCTGGCATTGTGGCGTAGGCATGAGTATGTTCGCTGGTCGAAACAACCACCGCATCAAACAGTTCCGGCATGGCGTGCAGTTCGCGGAAATCTTCAAACTTGCGAGCCTCAGGGAATCGTTCAGCGGCTTTGGCCAGATTGTTCCGATTCACATCGCACAGCGCGACGACCTGAACCCGTGGATCTCCGGAAATCGTGCCCAGGTTGGCTCCCCCCCGTCCGCCGACTCCAATAAAGGCCACTTTGAGTTGAGAGTTTGCATCCGCCCGAGTCAGCCGGGGTACGCCTGCGGTCACAAATGCTGCGGCTGCTCCAGCAGCCAGAAAATCACGGCGGGTTACTTGATGAGTGGCAGTCATGGTCGGCTCCAGTGAGGGAGGACAGAAATCTGTTTCTACTGCTTTCGAATGACGAAAGAGGAATCGCATCAATCACTATCGTTGTAACTCACCGCTCCTCCAGAATCCAGCAGGGAAGCCTTTTTCATGTGGACTTCCTCAGGCGGTTGACTGCCACCACATTCAATTATTCCCCGTAGTGACTTTTGGCAAAATACCACAGACTCATCGCCGGGTTCGTCCCTTGCAGCAAAAACCAGCCGCACTGACTAGGAATTCCCATCCCTTTCAGGATACTTTTTGTTGACTCAATCATGCTTTCAGCTCGCCTGAATCTTTCAACTGATCCCACTGGAGTTCTTGCTGATGCGTTCTGATCTGTTTCGCGGCTGCATGCCTGCCTTGATGACCCCCTGCGATGCCCAGGGAACGCCCGACTTCGCAGCCCTGGCCCGAAAAGGCCGGGAACTGATCGACCTGGGGATGCGAGCCGTCATTTATTGCGGTTCGATGGGAGACTGGCCATTGCTGACTGATGAACAGCGGATGACCGGTGTTGCCAGCCTGACCGCTGCCGGTGTTCCGGTTGTGGTGGGAACGGGAGCTCAGAATTCCCGCATTGCCGCCGCTCATGCCGCTCATGCTCAGAAAGTGGGGGCTGCGGGGCTGATGGTGATTCCTCGTGTACTGTCCCGTGGCAGTTCTCCCGCTGCACAAAAAAATCATTTCTCACGTATCCTTGCTGCCGCTCCACAACTCCCCGCTGTCATTTACAACAGCCCTTATTACGGATTCGAAACCCGGGCCGACCTCTTTTTCACCCTGCGGGAAACACATTCCAACCTGGTCGGGTTCAAGGAATTTGGTGGGAGTGAATCCCTCACCTACGCAGCCGAAAACATCACCACCGGCCATCCTGATTTATCGCTGATGGTTGGGGTTGATACCCAGGTTTTTCATGGTTACGTGAGGTGTGGAGCGGTGGGGGCCATTACTGGTGTTGGCAATGCCCTGCCCCGCGAAGTTCTGCGACTCGTCCAGTTGTGCGAATCCGCAGCGGCCGGCAATGTGCAGGATCGCATCTGGGCGGAAGAACTCGACAAGGCCCTGGCCGTCCTGTCCCGCTTCGATGAAGGCCCCGATCTGGTTCTCTATTACAAACGGCTCATGGTACTGGAAGGAAATCCCGAATATCAGTATCACATCGACAGTACCGATACCCTTTCTCCCAGCCAGCAGGCCTTTCTCGATCAGCAGTGGAAACTGTTCCGGGACTGGTGGAGCCAGTGGCCAGGTGCAACTCCCCGCTAGAACAACTTCCATCTAATCCCTCACGGCCCATACAAGTTTCTGGAAATGTCTGATACACGTGCGGCGAAGCAAACTGTGATTGTCGGGGCGGGAATTGTCGGGATCGCCTGCGCCCATTACCTGCATCGAGCAGGGCATACTGTCCGGGTGATCGACCGCGGTAAAATCGGAGCGGGCTGCTCTCACGGAAATTGCGGTTACATCAGCCCCAGCCACGTCCTACCGCTCACCGAGCCCAGTGCCATTGGCCTGGCCATCAAATCTCTGTTTCAGCCCAATGCCCCGTTTCGCGTCAAGCCGACTCTCAATCCGTCTCGACTGCGCTGGTTCTGGGAATTTGCCCGCCGCTGCACTCACAAACAAATGCTGGCCGCCGCCGGGCCACTCAAGGCAATCCTTGTTTCTTCGATGGCGGAGTATGAAACACTCATTCCGGAAAATGGCATCGATTGCGAATGGAGAAAATCGGGACTGCTGTTTGTCCTGAAAACTCCGCATGGTGTGGACGAGTTCCGTAAACACGAACGCATCATTACCGAACAGTTTGACACACCCGCTCAATGGCTGGATGGAGATGAGCTGACACAACTTGAACCGGCTCTCAAACCGGGGCTGGCCGGAGCTTACCTCTACAAACAGGATGGCTTCCTCCGCCCCGACAAACTGACCCGCAGTTGGGCGGAATACCTGAAAAAACAGGGAGTCCAATTCGATGAACAGTGTGAACTGCAGGAAGTCGAGCGGAAGAATGGAGCGATCTCCAGCCTGAAAACGTCACAGGGAACAATTCCGGTCGATCAACTTGTCATTGCCACAGGCGCCTGGTCCACACTGCTTGCCAGACTGCTTGACTGCAAGATCCCCATCCAGCCGGGCAAAGGATACTCGGTGTTAATGGACCGCCCCGACCCCTGCCCCAATCTGCCCATGCTGTTTCCGGAACACAAGGTGGGCGTGACACCGTTTCAGGACCGTTATCGACTCGGTTCCATGATGGAATTCGCCGGCTATGACAGTTCCATTCCCCGCAAACGGATCGATCAACTCCGGCGCTCAGCCGAGCCTTATCTGATCAGCCCCTGCACCAACGTGGAATACGAAACCTGGACAGGCTGGCGTCCAATGACCTGGGACAGCCTCCCGATCATTGGCTCGGCTCCCGGCCTCTGCAACACATTCCTGGCCACCGGCCACAACATGCTCGGGGTCAGCCTCGCTCCCGCCACCGGCAAGCTGCTCACCGAAATCATGACGAGCAAAACACCCCACCTCGACGCCAATCCCTACTCAGCAAAACGGTTTCAATAGACATACCGCTATCCCCAACCATCTGTAAAAACAAAAACCCCACCACATCAGAAGATGTAGTGGGATTGAATGGGAATAGCATAGCGCGTCAAATCAGAATGACACTGACAGGTCAGAAACTGACAGTCATCCCGACATTGATCGTGTGTGTTTCGGGATCAACTGTGTAAGGAATGTCATAGCCCAGTGTGAAATCATCGTAGTTGGCATAGCGGTATTCGGCACGCATGCGAAGTCGATCGGTCAGTGCGTACTCAACTCCAGCGCCCACAGTTGGAGCAGTCATCACGGTCGAATCCGTGAATTCCGTTCCCGTGGCAATAAATCGTGTGAAACCATGATAGTCAGCAAAAGAAATCCCGGCGGTTCCATAGACCAGAAGTCGATCGAACGTCATCCCCAGACGACCACGCAGGCTGGCATTCCAGTCTGAAGCAGCCAGGCAATCAAAGGCTGGATTGAAACAGGGGACCTGTCTGTCGAGTTCTGTCAGTGTGAAGTCCGTTTCCAGGCCGTAAACCCAGCGACAATGCTGACGGTTGTAACCAAGATGGACCCCAATCTGGGAACCCGATGAATTCGGCTGAATCAGGTTGAATTGAGAGGAATTGGGAGAGAGGGACGAATAACCGGTGTGGATTCCGGCATAGAAACCGGACCAGTCATAGTCACAGTCACAGCAACCGTCGGCACAACCGGAGTCGCAACATTCAAACTCATCAATCCAGTTACACTCCTGAGCCTGAGCATTCGCTACAATCATGAGAAACATTACTGCCGGCGCAACCAGCAGCAACGTGATTTTCATTCGTTTCATACTTCTATTCCTGTTCACACCAGTAAAAAGAGGCGATTCTGCTAGCAAATCGAGAATCTCTGCTTCTGAATCGACTCCCCTGGCCCGACAGGTCAACTGTTCCCACCCTTCACAAATCAGATTCAACGAGTCCACGCAGCTTTGTAAACAATATTGAACCAAATGCTTTGGTCGTTAAAGAACGACTCTTAATAACAATCCGTTCATCATGAATTCACAAGACTGGGCCTGACTTGGATTTTGCAGAATGGCATGAATGAGTTAGGCATCCCAGTTCTTTACAGCTCTGCTGGGGCGTTCATAATCTCGTCTTGAACTGAAGGCGTAGAACTGGCCTAGAACTTCCTCCCCGCTCACTCGACTTCCATTCCCAGGCGTTCCAGGCGGGAGTAAGCCAGTTCCGCCCAGGGGCCGCGCTGGTCCTGCTGGAGATAGGCTTTCCAGTGGGGAATAGCGTCGTCCGGCTGGTGCAGCTGGAAGAGTGTTTCTGCTTTCTGCAGATGGGCTTCGGCGAAGGTGGGGTGAATCTCCAGCGCACAATCAAAAGCGGAGAGAGCCTCGGTGTAACGATGCAGGTTGGCATACAGGCAACCGATCTGCACCCAGGCCTCGACATATTCCGGATCATGTTCGATCGCAGCCAGATACCGTTCCAGAGCCGCTTCCGGTTTGCCCAATCGATAAAGCGAATCGGCCAGATGAAAGTGAGCTTCAGCATCATCGGGACGGATACGCAGCGCTTTGCGGAACGAGCGGATGGCGCTGGTCGTGTCTCCATACTCTGCCTGTCGGCAACCTTCCACCATCCAGTCGGTGGAAGTTCGGGGAACACTGGCCGCTGCCGTAAAAGATAAAACGTGAGGGGCATCATCATCGTCCACTGGAGATGACTGTGAATCCGGGACTGCTGACGGTTCCGCATCAAACCGAAACAGCCGTTGCCGACTTTGCGGATCGATATAGCCTTTGCGATCCCGCAGCACCGGCATCTGATGCTCGGAAAGCACTTCGAGCTGTTCGAGGATTCGTCCAGGTTGATCCAGATACTTTCCCAGCATTGAAAGACTGCGGGTGATTTGTGCCTGGGTTGCCCCAGCTTGTACGAGTTCAGAGAGGCGTCGAGCGGTAACGACATCCTGATAGGAAAAATAAGGAAGCCGAAAAATCCGCTTCTCCGCTCGAATCAATCCGGCCCGCTCCCAGCCGCGAATGATATGAACCGGAACATCCAGCAGTTGACTGAGCATGGCCGGGGTGTAGAGCCGTTTGACATCCTCTTCATCCACACTCATGTGCATCATGCGGAGCCAGTCGGACTCCCGGACAATCCGCATCGTGATGCCATCCTTGAGGAGCATTTCGGCCTGCTGCAGCTTGACTGATGGTTTGCCATCCGACTCGAGGGGCCAACCCTCCTCGCCGATGATCAACATTGTGATCTGGCGGGACATGTGTGAACTGGGCTGCCCGCCGAACTGGAGAATCTGCGCAAACGCCTGTTCGTGCGTCATGGAGGCAAGCGTTCCCGTAATCGCAATCACTTCGCCAGTGAAAACGGCGGGAATCTCGGAATCGGGTTGTTCGGACGGATTGATCGATGCATTCATGTGATCACCGTTGCAGGTGCATTTCGGCTCTCACGTTAAAAGAGGCAAGAGGTTCCAGCGATTTTGCAACTTCATCACAGTATAATCGACTCCAGAGTTGATTTCCCGCCTGTTTCGCTAAGATCTGGTCAGACAGACCGATTGTCGTTTTCTGAACCCCCTGGACAAATCAGGATTTTTTCATGCTTGAAAACCTCGCTTCCCGATTCGGTACACTCCAGCAGCAAGACCCCGAGATTTTTGCCTGCCTTGAACACGAGATGGGACGTCAGAAGGAAGGCCTGGAACTGATCGCCTCCGAGAACTACACCTCGGCCGCCATCCAGGAAATTGTCGGCAGCGTTCTGACCAACAAATACGCGGAAGGCTATCCCGGCCGTCGCTATTATGGTGGCTGTGAATTCGTGGATGATGCCGAAACGCTGGCTCGCAATCGGGCTCAGAAACTGTTCGGTGCCGAGCACGTCAACGTTCAGCCGCATGCCGGCTCTCAAGCCAATATGGCAGTCTTCATGACAGTCCTGCAGCCGGGCGACACGTTCCTGGCAATGGATCTGGCACATGGCGGGCACCTGACCCACGGAATGCACCTCAATTTTTCCGGTCAACTTTACAACCCGGTCCATTACGGAGTGCGGGAATCGGACCACCGGATTGACTACGACCAGGTGGCCAAGCTTGCCAGGGAACACAAGCCCAAGATGATTATCGCAGGGGCAAGCGCTTATCCACGGGAAATCGACCATGCCCGCTTCGCGGAAATCGCGAAGGAAGTGGGAGCCAAACTGATGGTCGACATGGCCCACTATTCAGGACTGGTTGCTGGTGGTATCCACAACAGCCCGGTTCCGGTGGCGGATTTTGTGACTTCGACTTCTCACAAAACGCTGCGGGGGCCTCGTTCCGGCTTCATTCTCTGCAAGGAAGAATATGCCAAGGATCTGGATCGGGTTGTCTTCCCGGGTCTGCAGGGTGGACCACTCATGCATGTGGTGGCAGCCAAAGCTGTCTGTTTCGGAGAAGCTCTGGAACCTTCCTTCCAGGACTACGCTCGACAGGTCGTGTCCAACGCCCGCGTTCTGGCCGAAACCCTGATGGCGGGCGGTGCAAAACTCGCCTCCGGCGGAACCGACAATCACCTGATGCTGGTGGATGTCACCTCCCTGGGAACAACCGGCAAAATTGCCGAGAAAGCCCTGGATCGGGCAGGAATTACGGTCAACAAGAACATGATCCCATATGATCAGCGGAAACCGCTCGACCCGAGTGGCGTCCGGGTCGGCACCGCAGCTCTGACCACTCGCGGCATGCAGGAAGACGACATGAAGCGGGTAGGCAGCTGGATTCTCGATGTCCTGAAAAACGTGGAAGACAACGATCACATCGCAGCTGTTCAGCAACAGGTGAAGGAGTTCGCTTCTTCATTTCCTGTCCCGGGAATTGACTGATTGTGTCAATTGATATTGCCGAATCACTGCGGAATCGTTAGGATCCGCGGCTCGTTTTGGCTGCGACTCGGAATGGGTCGCAGCCATTTCCGATGCCCTGAAAAGCCTGAATCACAGACTCTTTTCAGAGTGATTGAAGACAAGTTATTGGAGGGAGCCTGTGATTTCACTGGAACTCGAGATCGGCCAGTCCGCCCTGATCGGCGAACACACTGTTACCATCATTGATATCCAGAGCGATAACGTCATCTTCCGCATAGACGGACGGCATGAATCGGACTTTGCGTTTCCGATTTCCGCAGCCGAGACACTGGCAGTTCCCCGCTGACGCAGACGTTGCCAGCCTGCTACTCGATCATTTTCAGCTCGATTTCAACCGTTTCCGGTTTCTCATCCCGTATGATGTGAACCTGAACCCGGTCACCAACCTGTCTGGTATCGAGTACCTGAAACAGATCTTCCTGGGTTTCGATTTTGGTATCATCCACACCCACAATCAAATCTCCCAGCAGCAGGCTGCCATCTTCACCATAACGGGTCCCCCGGAGTCCAGCTTTTTCCGCAGCCCCTCCCGGTGCCAGAGTTCGAATGAGAACTCCTTTACGATTCAATCGCCGTCGAACGGTCGCGTCATCAAAGATGAAGACTCCCAACCCGGGTCGACTCACTTTACCAGTCTGAATCAGCTGAGGAACAATCCGGTTGAGGTTATCCGCCGGAACCGCAAACCCGATTCCGGCAGAGGTTCCTGTCGGACTGTAAATAGCGGTGTTGACCCCAATCAGCCGGCCCTCACTGTCCAGCAATGGTCCACCCGAATTCCCGGGATTGATGGCTGCATCGGTCTGGATCACATCCCGGATCACTCTTCCATTGATCGCCCGGATTTCTCGTCCCAGTCCGCTGATGACCCCGGTGGTGAGAGTCTGATCGAGTCCAAACGGACTGCCAATCGCAAACACTTTCTGGCCAACCTGCAGATCTGAGGAACGCCCCAGCTTGATCGGATTCAACCGCAGAGAACGGGCATCAATCCGCAGCACAGCCAAGTCCTGGGACGGTTCGCCCCCGACGAAAAATGCATCGTGTGTTGTGTTATCAGCGAGCGTAACCCGAAAGCGCTCCGCTCCATGCACGACATGATAATTCGTAACGATATACCCGTTGTCATCCCAGACGAAACCGGTCCCGCTTCCCTGCTCTTTTTCGACCAGATTCTGCTCCCGAGCGTTTAAGGCCAGTTCGGCGGTCATCACGTGTACCACTGAACGTGACGCATCGTTGAAAATCTCGATCGTGGTTTTCTCGTCTTCCGCCAGATCTCCCCGGGCCTCAATCTCTCGGGAAGTCGCGTCCGGGTTGAACAACGGCAGCGGACCGCGGTACACCTCTCGAATCGTGAAAGCAGCAACGCAAGTCAGCAAAGCGAGCACCAGCCAGCCATTCACAGCAGGAATGGCTGGCGAGTCAGACGGCCCCATTCCGGAATGATTCCGATCGGGTGAATGATGATCCACCATATGCATCTCGCTTTCAGGTACCGATTTCACTTTCTCTGTACAGTTTATCAGAGATTACCAGGAAATCAGCCCCTGATTTATCAGACTCTCAGTCAATCCCGCCGTTTAATCGCCCGCTGCAGGTCGTCCAGGACATCCCACAACTGGTTAAGCAGAGCCGGGTCGGCCTGCTGATAATCGTGCTCTGAAAGCAGGGCCAGCTGGACCTCTGTCCGACGGAGTGTACTCACCGCCCGCTTCAGAACCCGCTCCGGGGTTTCCTGAATCGGTTCACGTGTGGTGACGGCTCCCTCTTCTTCGGATTCAAAATTCCCTTCTCCCCGCGCCTCTTTACGATACGGTGAATAAGGGGTCTGTTCGGCAGATCCAGATCCGGATCGGGTCGGTTCAAAAGGAACATCTCCGGCAAACGCTTCAACCGCTTCCGGTTCATGGATAGAGGTGGGTGCATAATCCAGCACCTGAATTCCCAGTGGATCGGCCTCGGTAGTGAGATCCTCACCATGAACCGACCGTCTCCAGGCACGCATTTCTGCAACGGTTGCTTTATTTTCTTCAGCCCAACTGAAGCATTCCGCCGAATCTTCCCAGTTCAGGGCCACATAAAAGTGAGACCATTTCAGTTGAGAATACTCGTCGCGCACATCGTGGAATGTTTCCCAGACCCGGCGGCGTTGAAAGATCTGATCTCCCGATAATCCCACCTGACTTCCGAAATCGGCATCTGTCCGGCCACGGGCATACTTTTCAGTCCAGCGGGCAGCACATTCTCCGACAACCCAGTTGCATTGCGACAAGGCTGTCCGTGCCCGTTCCAGCAGTGACTCTTCCGTTTCCACTGCCCTCTGATCCTGATCCGATTTCGCCACGATATCTTTTTCTCCATAACATGTTAATCCTGTCCCCAGTTTGCTACACACCGGGAATCAGGACTTGCTGAACTTCAATTATCAGATCCTACCCATGACCGCGATCGCATTCCACCTCATCACATTTGGGAACGAATGTGCGTAAAAGGAAATGCTCAAAAAGTTATTCAACTTAGCTTGTCTTTCCCATTCTCTCTAT
>JAGQQT010000530.1 GCA_020426065.1 Planctomycetaceae bacterium
GCTGTTTGGTTTTGGTCAAGCCGCCGATCTTGCTGATCTTCAGATTGACCACATCCATCGCCCTATCCCGAATCGCCCGCAGCAGGTGTTCCAGGCTGTCGATGCACTCATCCAGCACGAACGGATGATCGGTATTTTCCCGCACGGCCAGGCATTCTTCATAGGTCAGGCAGGGCTGCTCAATATACACATCGAGATCCCGCACCGCTCGCACAACCCGCATCGCCTCATGCTGTGTCCAGCCAGTGTTGGCATCGGCAACCAGACGATCAGTTGATTTCAGTACGGCTCTGGTTGCACGGATACGCTCGATATCGGTATCGGGATCGCCCCCCACCTTCAGCTGAAAGCGGGTGTAACCCTGCTGACGATATTCTTCCACATTCTCCGCCATCTCCAGGATTGGACGTTGTGAGATGGCCCGGTAGAGCCGGATTGAATCTCCAAATCGTCCCCCCATCAGGACACACACTGGCAATTTCGTTGCTTTGCCCAGCAGATCCCAGCAGGCGATATCAATTCCGGATTTGACGTAAGGATGTCCTTTGAACGCCGCATCCATCCGATGATTCAGAACCCCCAGTTGTCGGGGGTCCATTCCCAGCAGATGGGGAGCTAATTGCTTGAGACCTGCTCGCACACCTTCCGCATATGCGGGGAGATAAAATGGTCCGAGCGGGCAGACTTCCCCGTATCCCACCAGCCCGCATTCCGTTTCCACTCCCACAATCGTGCTGTCAAAAACACTGACCGACTTCCCTCCGGACCACTTATAGGATCCTTCCACCAGAGGGAGTTCAACACGATGAGCGAAGATACGACGAATCTTCATGGCGAGCGTACTTTTGAAATCGAGGAGATGTGAAAAGACAGACAAACGAGGTGATGAGCCGTTACAACTGTGGAGCCGACCAGTTCGGAATGCCGGACTCACTTTGCTGTTTGAGGAATTGCTCCTGGAAGGGTTTACCCGTATTGAGGGGAGCGTCTTCATTAATCATCAAAGGCCGGACTTCATCCCACCAGGCATCGTAGGCTTTCAGAAGCCGGGTTGCGACTGCCGGATGCTCATTCGCGACATCGGTTGTCTCTCCGGGATCGTTTTCGATGTCATACAGCTGCTTGCCAACCAGCCTCCATTTTTGCGAACGGACGGCAAAGCCCTGGTATTTGGCGGCATTGGGATCGGTATTTCCCTCCCCCCAGCGGTCCGGTGCTCCTTTTTTATTCCAGCGGCCAACGTGGAAGAAGGTCAGCCGGTCTTTCCACTCTGCCTGGGGATTGTCGATTAACGGCACCAGGCTGCGGCCATCCAGATCGAGATTCTCGGGAATCTCTGCTCCCGCGAATTCGGCCAGAGTCGGAAACAGATCATAATGACGAGTCAGTCGATCCACATTCGTGTTCGGCTTGATTCGCCCCGGAAGCCTCATGAACAGCGGAACGTGTGTGCCTCCCTCATTGGGAGAGCCTTTCTTCCCTTTCATACCTGCATTGTAGGTGCCGGCTGCGGATCCATTATCGGTCAGGAAGATCAGCAGGGTGTTGTCCGTCAGATTCCATTCATCCAGTTTCCTCATCAGCAGTCCCATGTTCTCATCAATATTGGCAATCATTCCAAAGAATGCCGCCGATCGTTTGGGAGCCTGATCCTCATAAAGTTTCGAATACTTTTCATCCACCAGATAAGGAGCGTGGGGAGCGTTGGTGGGAATGTAAGCGAAGAAGGGACGATCCTGCTCCTGGCACTGTTTCATCCAGCCGAGTGACTGCTGGAAAAAGACATCCGTGCAATAGCCTTTGGTTTTTACAAATTGATTGTTGTGCTTGATGATCGGATCAAAGTAATCTGTCCCGGGAGCATCTCCCTGCGTTCCGGGATATTCCTGGCCAATTCCACCCGCTCCGTGGATGAAGACTTCATCAAACCCGCGATTTTGTGGTTGATAGGGATCGGCGTCTCCGAGATGCCATTTCCCGAAAATCCCGGTGGTGTAGCCAGCGGTTTTCAGCACTTCGGCAATGGTGGTGGCTTCGAGTGTCATCCGGTCCCGTTCGAGAATCGTATGGGTGATTCCATTCTTGAAGGGAGCCCGACCGGACATCAGAGCGGAACGCGTGGGAGCACAAGTGGGGCTGGCATGAAAGTCTGTAAAGTGGATGCTCTGAGCGTAGAGTTCATCGAGGTGAGGCGTTTTCAGATATGGATGGCCATGGCAACTCAGGTCTCCGTAACCCTGATCGTCCGTCATGACCATTATGATATTGGGTTTCCTGCTTGGTTCTGCACCGAATGCAGAGGGGGTTGCGAACAGCCCCAACTGCAGAAACAGCACACCAAACAGGCAGGTGGTCAACCTGAGTAGAGTGAAAGTCTTCGAGCGTGATTGTGTGGCAGACAGCATGAATCTCTCCTGGACTGGGGAGTCAGAATGGCAAGGTTAAGCTGAGTATTGACATTCACTGAAATGAGGTCAATCAACTCGAGAAAAACAGGCATTAAAATGCTGGTTGAGGAGGTTCTGTCCGTGGGATTCTGCACTCGATTTCAGAAAAAACGGATGACAGTCGAATTCAGTGGGATTGAACTGCCCGAACAATGACATTGATCCCATTGGGAGTCATTTCTGCTGACTGCTTCCAGGTTGAACCGGTATCGGCAGAGTAGAACATTTTTCCCGGCCAGCCAGTGGCAATAGCCTGCTCTCCATTCATCCAGAGCACATTTCCGCGGGGACGCATGGGATGTGTGTCCCAGTTGACTCCGTCGTCCGATACATAAACAGACTTGCCCCCACCGCAGAAAAACTGTGTGCCGTTATGGACAACCCAGCGTAAAGGTTCTGCTGGATCTACCTGAGATGATTTCCAGTTGATTCCATCGACCGAGTTGTGCCGGATCCCTTCCCCTACGACAACAAAAACACCTTCGGCAAAACAGATCTCTCGCAGTTTTTCGAGAGAATGATCGATCGCCAGGACATCTTCTCCGTTGCTGGTCACTGCAATCCAGGAAGGAGAATTGCCACCATGGTTACCTGTGATCACAAACCGGGAATTCCCGAACGCTCCTCGGCGAAAGTGAGTACACTGTTTATCATCCAGGCGGATTCCTTCCTGCCAGTTTTCAGCATCTGTTGACCAGAGAAATTTCCCGGCTGGATAACCTGAGACTCCTGCCACGAAGCGTTCATTACCATACTCAACAGGATTCACACGTGCCTTGGTCGTTAACACTTCCTTCCATGTTTTGCCATCCTGGGAAGTCAGGATGTGTCCAG
>JAGQQT010000531.1 GCA_020426065.1 Planctomycetaceae bacterium
AACTTCAAAGTTCCCGGTAAAGAGCGTCTCGTGCCTCACAAGCGTCTCAACTTCGGTTGCGACGCTTGTTGCATTTGACGGCAGCATGAAGTTGTCCAGATGATTTACAGTGCAGTGGGGCAGACTGTGGTCTTACTGGAATTCGGAGACCAGCTCCTGCACGCAGGGCTTGGAGAGACCATAACTTACGATGGCAATGTCCAGCCCGCAATCGTGATAAAGATTCAGTGACCGTCGAATGGCATGCATGATCCAGTCCATTTTGTTGCCAAAGGCCCCGCCCCCTACGAGGGTCAGAAACACGGTTCGATTTCCGGTTCTGGCAGCATTGAGGATGCCTGCACACAGAGTGGCTTCATAAGTTGCTTCGAGAATGAGCGTGGCGAATGGCTCCCACAGATCTCGATTGAGACTGGAATAGCCCACCGGTAATGCCGAACAGTACGCCTGGGAAACTGTATGGGATGCATTCCTGAGCGTGACTTGAGTTTCCCACTGCACGCCGATCTGCAGATGATCTCTCAACCGGTCTTGCTCAGATTCTTCCTGAGAACTCAGCCTGGCATGGATTTCCCGCAAGCCTTCATTCGTAGGTAATGCGTATCCATTCCACATCCGCCACAATCGTTCATTCGTATTTCCCAACTCCTTTCCGATTGCCCGCAGACAGTCGATCTGATTTGTTTCGGACTGGCCCGTTTGTCCATTCAGTTCGACGAAATAATTCCGATAGATCGTCCCCGCTCCGGCCGCGATGGCACAGGCCGGACCCTGGGTGGGATCACTTTCGTAGATTCCCACACCCCATTCCGGTGTCACACTCGGATCGACCATCTCCAGCAGATTGAATTGAGAGGCAACCTGAAACAGGGCGTTCTGGTTGGCCTCGTCTGCATGGAGGGATTGCACGTTGGCAATCACTTCTCGCACAGAAACAGGAGCGGGCTGATACTTGCAGAGCCCGGCCCGTTGTCGGAGCTGGGCCAATGTCGGGATTTCCAGCTCACCATACAGCCAGGATTTACCGTTCCTGCGTGAATGCAGGCGAGGTCCTGCGAGATAAAGATTCTCACGGAGCTTTTTCGGGCAATCTTCACTACATCCGGTCAGTGCTTCAAACCAGGACACAGGCTGTCCCTCCTGTGAGTCTTCACTTGAAATTTGTTAAAACCTGAGCATGATCGTAGAACTCATCGGTGGTATCTGCCAGCAGGTCAGGGAGAGAGCATGAGGAATCGAATCGGAAAACTGTCAGTACTGATCCTTGTCGCCGTCCTGGCCCTCTCACATTGTCATGAGGGGAATGCCCGTGAACAGGTTCGGCCCAATGTGCTGTTTATAGCCATGGATGACCTCAATGACTGGATTGGTGTGCTGGGGGGACATCCCCAGACGATCACGCCGAATCTGGATCGTCTGGCAAATTCTGGCATGCTGTTCACGAATGCCCACTGCACCGCTCCCTCCTGCAATCCTTCCCGAACGGCCATCATGACCGGGCAGTCTCCTCACAAGAGCGGACTGTACGCCAACGACCAGAAGATGCGGGAGGTTCTGCCGGACGCGGAACTGATCCCCGCTGTCTTCTCCCGGCACGGATATTACTCGGCCGGATCCGGAAAGTTGCTGCATTACTTTATTGATGCCCCCTCCTGGAATGAATACTTCCCGGAAGCAAAATCGGAATCTCCTCTGCCTCGGACCCTTTATCCAGATCCACGCCCGTTGAGTCTCCCTCGTGCGGGGCCCTGGCAGTATGTCGAAACCGACTGGGGCGCGATGCCGGTGAGCGATGAGGAATTCGGCGGGGACTGGTCGGTGACGTAATGGATTTCCGCTCAACTCAGCCGGCCTCAGGAGAAACCGTTCTTTCTGGCCTGCGGAATCTATCGCCCGCACGAACCCTGGTTTGTGCCGGAAGAGTACTTCAAACCGTTTCCGCTGGAATCCATCCAACTTCCGCTTGGTTATCGCGAAGATGATTTGATGGATTTACCAGCCGAAGGACAGCGACGCGGGCCGAATCGGTATTTCGAACACATTCTCAAGCAGGGGCAATGGAAGCAGGGGATTCAGGGTTATCTGGCTTCGATTCACTTTGCCGATGCCATGCTGGGAAAAGTTCTGGACGCTCTGGAAGCGGGGCCTCATGTTGACAATACGATTGTCGTCCTCTGGTCTGATCATGGCTGGCATCTGGGGGAGAAACAGCACTGGCAGAAATATACCGGCTGGCGAGTCTGCACCCGGGTTCCTTTGATGGTCCGCGTTCCGCCGGGCACTCCCGGTCTTGAGTCGGGAACGGTTCCGGGCGTCTGCGAGAAGCCGGTGAATCTGCTCAGCCTCTTTCCCACGCTCCTCGTCTTATGCGGATTGCCTGCAGAAGCTCAGCATGATGGTCCCAGTCTGACACCTTTGCTGGGGAATCCCCAGACGGATTGGCCGCACTGTTCGATTACTTACCTGGGAGACCCCGGAAGTTATGCACTGAGTGAGGACCGCTGGCGATTGATTCATTACGCCAACGGCGAAGAAGAACTCTATGACATTCCCGCAGACCGCTACGAGTGGAACAACCTGGCCAATGATTCAGGACAGGATCAGGTTCGAGAAGCACTGCGAGCCCGGGCTCCAGCCTCGTTTGTCCCCAAGCCTGCACCGAGTGTGGCTTCATTGCCTCAACTGAAGTGGAATCCACTGAAAGAGGAAACGGCTCCCCCCTCCCGTCCAGATGGCAACACATTTGATATTGTTCTGATTAACTCCACAGAGCAACCGGTTGCTCTGTTCTGGATGAATCGCGAAGGAGAACCGCTCCCTTATGGAACCATTCCGGCCGGAAAGCAGAAACGCCAGCAGACTCGCCCCGGTGCCGTCTGGCTGATCCGCTCCGAAGCGGGCGAGGATCTCGGCTACTTCCGGGTTGATGATCGGGCAGCCAGGGCCATTGTTCCCGGGGAGTAGTACTTATGAATGAGGCGCTAGCCGCTAGCCGCGGGTCCCCATCCCGTTGGACTTTCATCAATTGAGTGCCCTGTTTGTTTGGACTTGATGTTGTAAACACCCGCAATTTGGCGCTTTCCGGCTCACGGGTTGAACATCCAAAGTCGACCAACTCATCATTCCGCCATGCTGCATTCAGGGAGTGCCGCTTTACGCTTCCTCAGCGGATCGTTTGACAGAATTCAATCGTCCCTGAAAATCTCTGCATGAACAGTTCATTCAAGAGATATGATCGACTGGTGATTGGTTGTGGTTACCTGGGGAAGCGGGTTGCTACC
>JAGQQT010000532.1 GCA_020426065.1 Planctomycetaceae bacterium
CAGTTCATACTGCCGGGTCTGCGGATGATAGCGCCAGATATTCTGACCGAGTGATTTGAGTGGTTTCTCATCGATTCCCGTCCGCCGGATTTCACCCGTCACGGTACTTCCCTGAGCGGCATACAACCAGCCGTCCGGTCCCCATGTCAGGCTGTTGGCAACTGAATGCGTATCCTGCAGTCCGAATCCTTCGAGGTGGACTTCGGGATCTCCATCAGGAATGTCATCCTGATTGCGATCCGGATAAAAGAGCAGGTACGGCGGATTGAGCACCCAGACTCCATCAGGTCCGACAGCGCAGGCCGTGGCAATGTTCAAACCATCCACGAAGACCTTATGCGTTTCAAACGTACCGTCGCCATCGGCATCTTCATGAATGGAAATCCGGTCTTGTCCCCGATCATGGTTGGGCGGGGGAGGCGGAACTTTATCGTAGATGGCTCGCCAGTACACATCGTGGCTGGTCACTTTCAGTCCGGCAGGCATGGGATACTGACGATACTCCACCAGCCAGAGTCGGCCACGGGTATCGAAACTGATCTGCAATGGTTGAGCGATCAGGGGATCGGTCAGAACCTGATCAAGTTTCAGATCTTCGGCAACATGAAACGTTTTGAATGATTCATCCGGAGAGAGAGGTTTCGTCTCCGGCAGATCATGTTCATTCGGTCGGATTGTAGGCCGCTCCTGCGCCAGAAGCCCGTTCACCGGCAAAGCAAACAGAAAGGCCATCAGAATCAGACAGCTGGTTCGAATCGGGGCGGGTAGGTGAGTGCTTGTACAGAATCTGGACAGTTCCGTGGTGGGCATATTGGAGGGTCTCCCGGAATATTTCTGAAAAAGTTTCCCAAGATGTCATTATTCTGTACGAAACCGACCGCAGATTGCCACTAACTGAGTAAGGGGAAACAGATTCCCCGGAGATTTTCCTGGATCCGGTTTTACGGGATGAGCTGCTGATGAAACTCAATTTACGCTATCTACTGGCCTATCTGGACGATGTTCTCAAACCAAGCGATTCGGCGGCTGTCGGCAGATTGATCAAATCGACCCCGCGCGCCTCAGAACTGGTACGACGGATCCAGTCCATCATTCGCATGCGCAGACTGAGTGCTCCCGATCCGCTCGATTCCAGCGGCAATGCCGACCCCAACGATGTGGCCGAGTATCTCGACAACCTCACACCCGCCACCGAAATGGAACGTTACGAATCGTTCCTCCTCAAGTCCGATGAGCATCTGGCTGAAGTGGCGGCAACACATCAGATTCTTTCCCAGTATCTGGGAGACAAGCCCAGCATTTCGGACTCCACCCGCGAGAAAATGCACGAGATCGCCATGGCCTTTCTCCCCGAAAACTCGGAGTGGGAGGAAGATCTGGCCAAGTCTGGTTCCGCAATTGATATTCCGGCCATGGTCGCTCCGCAGGAAAGCGCTTCCGCTCCGGAGTTGGTCATTCCGTTTGAACATCCTCCCCGGGGAGATGGCTGGAAACAGTTTCTGGTCATCCTGGGAATTGTCCTGGTGCTGGGCGTGTGGGCTTACAGCATTCTGACCGATCATTCCTTCCGCTATGCCAGCGAAGGTTATGTGGAACGACGGTTTGATCGTTCTGAAGTTGATGGCAATCAGCCCGAGGTCGCCAGCAATCAGAATCTGCCTGACAGCAATCTGCCAGCAGCAACCACCAGTGATTCCCCTGCAGTCAAACCGGACAATACCATTGCTGCAGTAGACCCGACCGTGCCACAGACCGCTGCTCCCCCAATGACAACCAGTACCGCTGTGGCTCCTCCGGCCACTACGTCTGAAGTGATGCCGGTTGATCCAAATGGAAATCCTGCCGTTGCCGTTGCCCCGGCGCCTCCCGCTCCGCCCCGGGTATTTATGCCAGTCACTTATCAAACCGAGAACCTGCCGCTCGTCTATGCCCGTAATACGGAATTGGGAATCAACGCCCTGCTGGCTGCACCCCAGATGCCGCTGGAACTGGGGGACCAGTTGTATGTCCCACAGTACAGCCTGGCTGCGTTTGGTGTGGGTGAGGGATGCGCCAGGATGCAGCTTCGTTCCAATACAGCGGTGCTGCTCCCCGGTTCCGTAGCCGATCAGGTTTTCGCTCTCGAGATCCAGCGAGGCGGCGTTCTGTTTGAAACACTGCCTGATGCTCCCCTGAAGTTGAAGGCCCTGGAAATTCATGTCGAGAACAGGCATTTCGAATTTCTACTGCCTGAAACACCCGTCAAAATTGCCATCTCTGTTCAGCCCCGTTTGCCGCAGAGTTTTGAAACCATGCCCAATGGACAACTGGAAGATGCCATCATCTGGGTGGAGGGTGAGGTTATTCTGAAAAATCATGATGGGAATGAGACGAAGGTGAGCGGCGGGCATTTCATGTTTCCGCCTTCTCCCGCAGAAGTTGCAGAGGAACAGAATCCAGCCGAAGCAAACCAGCCACCTGCCGTTCCCATGCCAACCTGGATGAATGGCGAACCGGAGACCATGACCTTGTCTCAACGGCGGGATCAGCAGGAATTTCTGAAACTGCTGGAAGATTCCTCCAACCTCTGGCTCGATCTTCAGGGAGTGGCGAATGACCCCAATCCCCGCATCGCTGCCCTGGCAACCCGACTGCTGGCCCTGGGGCAACAATACCAGACGCTCGTCAGCATTCTGGCTCGCTCTCCTCACGAGGAATCCCGCACCGAAGCGATTCTCGGCTTGCGGACCTGGCTACCTATCCATGAGGAACATCGAACCGAGCTGATTGAGGCGATGGAGAAAATGTTCAATCCCGAAACCGCTCAAACCATCTACCCCATGCTCTGGGGCTACAGCCACGACGATGGCAAGCGACCGGATATTTCCCGCCGGCTTGTGGACAGCCTCCAGCACGAACACGTTGCGGTCCGTGAACTGGCCATCTACTGGATTGAACAGCTGACCGGACAACGACTCGGCTATCGCCCCCTGGCCGTTGCCAGCACACGCGAACAGGCCATCGCCGCCTGGGAAAAACACCTCAACCGGGTCGGTGCCCTGGTTGATCCAAAAGAGTAAAGTGACCCCTGCAGTGAGCTCAACGCGAGTAGAGTACAGACGGCTTTAATGAACAGTTTACGCCCCAAAACACATGAGCTAAGAATTGAGAACTTCTCACGCTAAGTCAGCAATAAGTCATATTATGGGGCCAAATACCATAAGCAGAAGAAACAAGCCTGTTTGGCTGCGGTCATTCTTTGTTTGTATTCTTGGG
>JAGQQT010000533.1 GCA_020426065.1 Planctomycetaceae bacterium
AACATGGAAGCGACGGCCGTCCGTGAAGCACTGGCCCGTTACGATGCCGAAAAAAACGCCAAGATTCTGGCCACCGCCTTCGAAGTGTTGACCAAACTGGTCACGCTCAACCGGACGAAAGTCGAAAAACTGCAGCAGATGCTTTCCGAGAAGAAGCTCAAGCAGAATATGCAGGCGCTGACGGAACTGAAACAGGAAAGTTCCACCTCATTACCGGTGCTGCAGTCGGAACTTGATGAGATTGAAAAGCTTACCAAGCAGGGAACCGAACTGGTCTCTCTGGTAGAAAAGACCCAGAGCCGGAAGAAAGAAATCAAGAATCTGCTCGAAGAAGTAGAGCAGGATAAACTCGATACGCTGGAAAAAGACCGGATTGATGTGGGAGCCAGCCAGGCCTTTGCACTTTCCCTGCTGGCCCAGCTTTACGAGTTGCCGAATCTGGCCGATCATCAGCGGGAACTGGCTGTCCGGAAAAAGCTGCTCAGCGAAGTCACTTACCAGTTAATCGATCTGAGAACCCGCTCCCGGAACCTGATTGATCTGGATGCAGCGGTCGAAGAAGAATTTGCCCAGCTGGAAAAAAAACTGGAAGCCACGCAGGCCGGAAGTCTGTCCATCTTCGAATCGACGATCCGTGAGAAACTCAGGGAACTTCTGATTCGCAAGCGGGACACGATCGACAATCTGGTTTCCAGTTACAGTGATCTGGTTGATGCGTTAACCCAGCTGGATGCCTCACAGCGAGTCCTGGTGGAAACGGTCATTGATTATCGAGAATTTATTCAGAAGCGAATCTTCTGGATCCGCAGCGACCAGTCGCTTGGGCTCCGGGACTGTGTCTCGCTGTTCGACCGACAAAGCTACCCGATTACATCGAGCGATCTGAAACAGATCGTAATTGACATCGCTTCAGACTGCGGGGCTCATCCGCTGGTTTATCTTCTGGCGATTGCCATCCTTGTTTTGCTGCTGCTGATGCGGGTTCAGGCCAGCCGGGAATTGACCGGACTGGCAGATCAGGTCCGAAAGACAAACGCCTCGGATATTGTTCCCACCTTGCGGGCGATACTGTTGACCGCCGTAATTGCTGCTCCCGGGCCGCTGGCTGTCCTGTTTTTTGGCTGGAGGTTGCACCTGCTGGATGACGGAATGCGATTTCGGGCCGCTTTGTCGCAATCATTACTTTCCATGGGTTATGTTTACGCCGGATTTGAATTTCTGCGGCAGGTCTGCCGACGTCACGGTCTGGTCGATGCTCACTTTAATGGACCGAACACCTTGTCCAGTCGCACCCGTCAGGACATGCTGATCATGGGAGCGATTCTGCTGCCGCTCTGGTTGCTGGTTTCGCTGATGAATCGCCTGACAACCGATGTGGATCGACTCATCCTGGAACGGGTTCTGTTTGCCGTCGGGATGATTATTGTCGCCCTGTTTGCCCATCGGATTCTGCGTCCGAGCGGGCAGCTGATGCGGGAAGTTTTGCGAATGAAAGTCGCAACTCCCATTTCCCGCACCCGCTGGCTGTGGTATCCACTCGCGACGATTTTTCCGGTCATCCTCAGTTGCATGGCCTGGGCCGGATATTATTACACGGCAAGTCAACTCTCGTTCCGGCTCCTGACAACGGCATTCCTGTTGTGTGGCATCCTGATTCTGTGGGGGATTGAACTGAGATGGTACCGGATGTCTCAACGCTGGTTCCGCATGTTCATGATGCGGGAACGACGAAGAAATGAAGCGGAGGAATCCCAGACTCTGGAAGGTCAGCGGCTCAAACTGGAAAAAGAAACCCAGGTTTCCGATCAGGATCGTGAAAGACAGACGCTTCGCCTGATCAATTTCATGACTCTTATTCCGCTCCTGTTTGGGCTGGGCTACATCTGGAGTGATGTTCTGCCTGCGGTGTCTTATCTCGACAGAATTGAATTCTGGTCGATTCATGTTGAGCGGGCCGTTGAAGGACCGGATGGCAATGAAACAATGCAGCTGGTCAAGGAATCAATCACGCCGTTCAACCTGTTAATTGCCGGGGTCGCACTTGCAGTGACAATCGGGTTGACTCGCAACCTGCCGGGGATGATTGATTTTGCCGTGCTGCAGCGGGTAGGTTTCGACGCCTCACTGCGGTATGCCCTCACCACAGTGCTGGGGTATGTGCTGATCTTCATTGGTACCACCTACGCTCTCAGTTCGATGGGCTTCCGCTGGGAGCAGATACAGTGGCTGGCAACCGCTTTGACATTTGGACTCAGCTTTGGTCTGCAGGAAATCTTTGCGAACTTTGTTTCGGGTTTGATCATTCTGTTCGAGCGCCCTGTCCGCATCGGAGATATTGTGACTATTGAAGGGGTGACCGGTGTGGTCACACGGATTCGGATTCGCGCCTCGACAATCACCGATTGGGACCGTAAGGAATATCTGGTTCCCAACAAGGAACTGGTGACGGGTCGACTGCTGAACTGGACCTTGAGTGACACCTTAAACCGGCTCACGATTCCGGTAGGAGTCGCTTACGGAACTGATACGGATCATGTCCGTGAGCTGCTCTTTGAGATTGCCCGATCGGAACCGGAAATTCTCACCGATCCCGAACCACTGGTCACCTTCGAGAATTTTGGCGAAAGCACTCTCGATTTCGTCATGCGGGTTTACCTGGGGAAAATGGAAAACCGGCTCGAAACCATTCATCGGCTCCATACGAGGATTCACAAGCGGTTCAAAGAAGAGTCCATCGAAATCGCATTCCCACAACGGGATTTGCATGTGCGATCGATGCCTCCCGGTTGGAGTCCAGGATCAGCCGGTCATGGGGCAGTCAGCCATGCAGGCAATGGCAAGCATGCAAACTGACCGTAGTAGCGGTGGATAGTGGACGTCGCTTGAAGAGTGACAATCAATTGAGGTCAGCGTTTAAACCCGTTTCACCCTCCCTCCGGGAATTGCAGCCGGTGAGGGAAAGTTCTTGCTGCCATGTGATTCTCTCAACAACAGGACACCATTGTTTGACCCGTAGCCGCAGGCGCAGGAGTTTTTCCTGGAATAACACAGATTAGCATCACCTGCGTCTGCGGCTACGGGTCAAACAGTGAGTTTGTCCTGGAGAACGCGAACGGAATATGATCTGCCACTCAGTCAGGTTCATATCGATTGCTGCCTCAGGCAACATCCCGCTGATGATTCAGATGCTGCATGACACTGGCTTGCAGGGACAAAAATTCCTGATAGACCTTGTCGGCTGTCAGGTCCTGCA
>JAGQQT010000534.1 GCA_020426065.1 Planctomycetaceae bacterium
GGATTGGTTATGTGCCCCAGCGGGAGTCGGTTGACTGGGACTTTCCGATTACCGTGCGGGAAACGGTGCTGATGGGAACCTATGCCAATCTGGGCTGGTTCCGACGTCCCGGCGCAGCTGAACGGCAACTGGCTGAGAAATGCCTGGATGATGTGGGGATGTCCGGGTTTGCGGACCGACAGATTGGCCGGCTTTCCGGAGGTCAACAGCAGCGAGTCTTCCTCGCCCGGGCCCTGGCTCAGAATGCCGAGATTTACTTTCTGGACGAACCATTTGCCGGCGTGGATGCGGCTACCGAAGATGTGGTGCTGGGCGTGCTTCGTGGATTGAGAGATCAGGGAAAACTGCTGGTGGTCGTTCATCACGATCTGCTGACGGTCCAGAGAGCTTTCGACTCTGTACTTCTCCTGAATGGTCGACTGATTGCCTGGGGGCCGGTGAAGCAGACACTGACCGAAGAAAATCTCAAGCGGACCTATGGAGGTCATCTGCCGATTCTGGATCATCTGGGAGCGGTAGTTGCTGGCCAGGGAAACGGTGCCCGCTGACCAGTTCTAGTCCTCATCATAATCGTCTTCTTCCTCCTCGAATTCATCGTCAGCTTCCTGCATCAGGGCATGATTGGCCCAGATGTCGGCGGAAATCGGTTTCTGGACCGCTCCGCAAAATTCCCACTCTTTGATCTTCCCGCTCAGCCGGAGCAACTCCCGAAATGCCTGCTGGGGAGGTCCCTGTTTGAGTGCTTCCTGAATGATTTTGAGCCACTGCTGATGCTTCATCCAGGCCTCCCGTTCATCTTCTTCCATGTCCGAATCCAGTTCCTCGTCCGGATAAAATTCATCATCGAAGGCATTGAGAATCTGTTCGGCCTGCATGCGTTCATGGATGACAATTGAACCATAACGAAGCCGTTCCTGTTCCAGACGGGAACGATCGGATTGCTTGAGGAAGTTTTTCAGGCAGCGTTCCTTGAAGAATTCACTGATGGCCACCCGCCAGTTGGCTTGAATCTGATTGACCATTTCAGGTGTGCATTCATTGTCATCTCTTTCGGCTATGCGGCGGATTTCAGCTTCCGAAGGTCCACCCCGGTTGATCCTCCAGTCCATGTCCATGGCATAACGTCTGGCAAAGTATTTCGGGAACTCTTCAGTAGGGACAGTTTTTGCTCCTTCTTGAGGGGCTTCATTCCGGAACCGCTTGACGAGTTCAGCTAATTCCATATCCGGGAAAAAAGTCTGCGTGGACCAGGGAGCCCGGTCCATCAGATGATCCTTTGAATTGGCATAGCAGAACGAGTTGCCGTTCTCAAAACCCCGCACCAGATCACACCAGACTCCCGCAACGGCATGGTCATAGACAACCGCATAAATCTGGGCATCTGTATCAACAAATGCATTCATTGGCAGCATGATTTCATTCACCTTGAACTGCCCTAGGGGCTGAAAGCCGAGTTGAGTCAGTTTCCGGCTGGCGTCCAGAAACTGATCCTTGTGGCTGAACAGCCATTCGTCGTCATCATCATCACGGGGTTCCAGCTGAATGCGAAAGGGAGGAACTGCGCCAACCGCCATGGTTTTTATGGCTTCCGTCATGCCCTTCAGGAAGCTCCTCAGTTTCCAGCGGATGAGCAGATACAGGGCCAGGATCAGGATCAGAAGGGCGACAAGAGCAGCACCGACCAGCTGTAGGAAAAACATGATCAGATCCCTGAGAGAAGACGGGTAAGAAGAGATTATGGAAGTGTACAGAAGACAGTTTGGCCAAAGCAAATGCTTACAATCAGAAAAACCGTCAGGGGATTACCTCGAATGTTCTGCTTACGTCTGCTGCACAACCCGTACGGTCGCTACGACATGTTCACTCGGTGAATTTTGCGTCTGGAAGTAGATCGAAACCACACGAAAAATGTGAAAATGGCGATAACAGAAGGTATGGGGCGACAAGCAAGACTTTCCTGCTCAGTGGCTCTGGGCAGGTTAATGGTACAAAAACAATCACTGCAGCTCTCGTAGTGGCTCAATTGCATTGGAGGGTAGTTCCGTGGCAAACAAGACCTTTCATTTCAAGCATTCCGCACACATTTCTCCCCGACCGAGACCGGAGCGAAAAATGATGCGGATGTGGTCGATGGTCGCTGCCGGATTGATGTGCGGTTTTCTGGGAATGTACCTGACGGTCACCAGGCCGATGTCTTCCCGTATGGCGATGCTGGAAGGAGAGCTGGCTGGTATGCAGCAGGAAATGCATCAGCTGGTTGGAACTCGGGATGAGCTGTGGCGAACCAATGATCTGTTGACGGGACTGCGTCAACAGCAGCGACAGATGGCTGAAGTGGAAGCCTCCCTGGCATCCATTCGCCAGATGCGGCACAACGTACTGTCGCTGGCAGCGGGGAACGAAGTGGCGATGGATACGCTGCAGCAGATGGCATCCATGCAGAAAACACTGGTCAATCAGGCACCTCAGATCACTGAAACCAAGGCAGCCCTGGCTCAAATGGTTACGCTGCAGGGGGAGATTGTTCAGATCGGGAATTCCGCCCGCATTTCCCAGCAGACAATTGCCGCTGTGGATGAAACGATGAAATCCATGCGGGAATCGGCTGATCTGGCAGTGGTGGCCATGAATGAAATGCAGGATCAGATGGATGGCCAGACCGAGATGATCTCGAATGCGAAGATGATCTTCACCCAGATGGAAGGGGTGATGACTGCCATGATCGATGCCCAGGCGGTGATTGAAACCTCGCAGAAGGTGACTGAGAGTCTGGAATCGATGCAGGAGCAGGTTGCCGCAACAGCTGCCGGAATCCCACAGGCCCGGGAACAGCTTAGTGAGATGACCGCCCTGCGGGATGATATTGCCAATCAGAAGCCGCAGACCATGACCATGGCCAAGCAGAACTGGAATGAAATGGTCACCTTCCACGACCACCTGGCAGCCAGCAAAACGCCGATCTCTTCAGCGATTGAAACGGTGGAACTGCTGGAAGACTTCCAGAAACAGATCGCTCTGCAGGCCAATGAACTGGCCAGCATGCGTCGGGAACTGCAGGAAATCACGATGCTGAAAGTCACGGTTGAAGAAACCCTGGCTGTCCTCAAACCGCTGATTCAGCTGAGTGATTTACGCCGCATGAGCGATACCGAGGTGCGTGATGCCGCTCGCGTGATTCTGGATCGCAGAATGGCAGATGGCCAGTCCATCAAATCCCCCCGGGTTGCCGAAGGGGAAGCGATTCCGACACCG
>JAGQQT010000535.1 GCA_020426065.1 Planctomycetaceae bacterium
GACCAGTCTTTTCTTCGTGATGGTTGCTTACGACGGCAGCCTTGTGGTCAGATTCGGTGGCATGAGCATCGTGACCGATGCCAATCAAATGTAGAATCGCCATGACGACCGTTAAGCAGAAGCAGGTGAAACCAAAGATTTCATATTTCCTGACGATCTTTTCCTTCCTGGCTGCATTCCCTGCATGCCAGTTTGCCTGAGATTTGATCCAGTGCTTAATAAGAAAGTGTTTTCTGGCATTAAAGTCCAGCTTTGGCATAGATTCCGGAAACTGCTCAAGAATTTTCCTGAACGCAGAGAAAAACCAATGATCTGGGCCAATGTAAAAAGGGAGAGCGTTTGATGGCTCTGTAGCGATTTTTGATTTGCCGATGGCCAAGTCATGATAAATGGTCGAGCGGAGAGATTCGGCAATGTATCGATCGTTGAGCCATTTTTCATGCCATGCTTCACGCCGACTGTAGAGAAACAGGCCTGCAGCGGCCAGCATGGCGGCAATCTCAAAACTGATCATCCAGATCTGTTGTGGATAAAACAGAATCTGAAATACGGCAATGGTGACTGCGATGGCAGATAGTCTGTAGAGAGCTTTCGCAGCGAACAGATATTTTTTCTGATATGCAACAGCCATCAAATCCGCCTGGCTCATGATTGTGGCAATCCCCCTGGCATAACTGGACCATTGTGAAGGGAATCCAGAATCAACTCCTGCTGTTTCCAGTTCTCCCAATGTCGATTCACAATGTCTTTCGATGGTAAGCTTGTCGACAACCGGATCTGCAACGAATGCACGATAACGATGATATCCCAGTGACCAGTACTTGATTTGCTCTGGTAATGTGGAAGTTTTCATGCCGGGAAGAGGATTGTTGCTTTCCATATCCGGAACAAGGAGTTTTGGCTGTTGCTGGGGATTGTTTGGATCCAGCCAGATCGTCATACGCTGTTGATTCAAAGCGTACTCAACGATGTCACCTGTTCCTCCCTTGCCTCTGGCAGGCAGCCCGTCCCAGACGACAATCAGAATCTCACAAAGATCGACAACCTTTTTACCGGCATCCAGGTAGGCCTGATTTCGATGTTCTGAATTCAGCCAGTCATTTTTTGTTGTCTCATTGAGAATGGTCGGGTGAGAATCGTGTTTGAGAAGTGTTTCAAATTCCTCTCGATCTGACTTGTCGACAAAGTCTTTGCGATACTCATCGAGTGGAAGAGGGCTGACCATTTGCAAAGAAGCGTTTAGTTCTTCAATTGCTGTGCTTGCAACAATTCGATCAGCTCCTTTGGCAAGCGAAGAGAGAATGGTGTACTCGACCCTGGCTGGATATGAGGCAGCGGTCAGCGTTTCAGATAGATGTCTCAAGAATGAGCGAATTTGAGTTTGTATCGCGGAGATGTCAACAATATTTCGGTGGCCAGAAACTCCGAGAACAAGAGGGTATGCGGGATACTCCACAATGTGACCTGCAATAAATGGGATTAGGGAACAACGGGCGTAATGAATTTCTTTTCGCGGCTGATAGAACTTCTTTGATCATGGGTAAAGTCAGTCAATACCATTTGAGATATATGGCGTCAGACATGATCAGAGTCACCCGAACTCAATCTTCTTTTGTGCCTTGTTCACAAAATCGATATAGTGACGAATCGTGTTCCGGTCCTTGTCCTGATCATGCTGAGTGAGTTCGTTATAGGGACGCAGGTCGGGATGTGTCTGTTTGGCTTCATCTTTTTTACCAGGAGCATACCGCCACCCCTGTTCCAGGTGCCATTTCATCCAGCCATCGTGTTCTGCTTCTGCCAATAGTTCCAGATAATATTCAATTTTCCGTTGGATCCAGTAACGCTCAGATTCATCATTGGAGCCATTGGTTATCACCAGATTGATCAGTCTCAGATTGTGAACCATGCGCCTTGATGCAGCACGGTTTGAATTCTGCAGAAATTGAGAAAGCTCGTGGAACCGCTTTTCTCCTCCATACATCGCGTTATAAGTTTCATGGATAGCTGGCGCCAAAACTTCGATTTCCTCAGGAGAAAAGTAGCTGGAAAGGCCTGTGGTCTCCCTGCCACTTGGCATCATGATGTTTGCCACAGATGATGCGATTGATTCGCAGTGCTGCAGAAATATTCCGGCATCGGTATGCATGGCAATGATGGACATAGGGGGGAGCATTGATTTGTACAATCTGCCCCGATCTGGTTGTTTGAATGGTTGAATGATTTTGGAAAGAGAGCGTGAGCCATGTGTAAACTCTCTGGCATGCAATAGGGCATGCAGGATTCCATCGTCGATGTCAAGTTTATCATTCCCAAAGTAGCCAAGTTCCGCTCGGATCATCAGTGCCCGGCGAATGGGATAACAGATGTCATGTTCATCGATTCCATCTGGCACATATCCGTTCCCTTCCGGCTTCAGTTTCTTTTTCTGATTCGGACCAATGACATTGAGGAAACCATCCAGTCGACTCTTGAAATCAGGTCCTTTCGCATGTCGAAAAACTGCATGGGTTTCGTCATCAGCCTGTTCAGGGGGTCCAAATGATTCGAATGTCCAACTGGTCCCTCCTGCAAAGATCAGAATGCACTTTCCAATCGGATGTGTAATTTGGCCTTCCTGGAAGTGACCATCCTGCATGGGAGCCAGTAAATACTGCAGCCAGCGTAATTTCTGCGAATCGAATTCATCAAAGAATGCTACGGGTAATATTCCCCGTAACACCCGATCTCGAATTTGATGGAATGCACCAATCAGATCGGCAGGAGAATCAAATTGAGAGAGATTGAATTCCAGCCAGCCTTCTTTGCCGCAAAGACTTTTCGCGATCTGTCCGACAGCAAAAGATTTACCTGATCCTGGTGGCCCAAAGACTCCTAATGATAATGGCTTCTTACCAGAATTTCGGTGCTGATAATCCTGGATAAGTCCAGACAGTATCCGTAATGACTCTGTTTCATGCCGATCGACAGAAAGCAGGTTGCCAACTTTAAGACGAGGAAGATTATCCAGTGCAATAGGGCCACGCTGTGCCACCAGCCTGGCCATTTCATGGGTCGTGAGAGAATCCGATTTCGTCTCATCGGATTTGCAAGACTCCATGAGAAAACTCCAGTTATCGTCCAGTTTCTTTTCTGGAAAGATCAGCCTGGCTCTGGAGTAGTTAAAATCGGGTATGGCAATGATCTCGGCCAGCCTTTTCGCAGGAAA
>JAGQQT010000536.1 GCA_020426065.1 Planctomycetaceae bacterium
GACGAGGCACTCGGCTTCGGGGAGGGAGATTGCTGGAAGATGATCCTCAATTGTTCACCCTCCCCGGCTGCGCCGACCCTCCCGGAGGGAGGGTGAATTTGCTGATTGAATGCTACTGTGAACCACGCAGTTCCTTCTGATTCGGAGGAGAGTAGAAGAGAAATTCACGCAAAGGCGCAAAACCGCCAAGGTTTTTCTGATAGGTCTCAATCCTTTTTCTTTGCGGCTTGGCGAGAGACTGTATCGAATCTGCACCAGGCAAACGACTCGGTGTGCCCCTGAGTTGTACGCGTTTTCCGTTGCTTGACACATCACATCCATCAATCAACAATGACGCCAGGTGCCATACAGAAAGTCAATTTCTGTAAAACGGTTTCGTTATTTTGCAAGAGCACACACGCTCATGGAGATGCCACATTCCGCACTGTGGACGGCATTCGAAGACGGTCGCCGATTTGATACCGTCCGCGGTGTCCAAGAAATGCACTGCCGAGATATAGGTGCGATCCGACTACTGACGGGTCGCATCATCGCCTGCGATCCACAATTTGATCTCGTCCAAGAACCATTCTCTTTCCGCGTCCCACCGGGCGAATACCCCGTATTCCTTTCGCTCGTTGGCGATGATCGGGAAATTGCATTGACGATGATTCAATTCAACGACGGCGAGCCAACAAGATGGGTGCCAACGAAACCGAAATATTTTTCGGTTGATAGCTCAAACGGATGCATCATGGATGCCAAGCTCGCCCGAATGCTGATTCGCGCAGCGGAGCGAGACAGGTTTGATCGCCATTGGAAACGCGTAGCCGATCAAATGGAAGAGAATGATGGTCTATGGGCTAATGTGTGCCTGCACGCCGACTCTGGAATGAACATCATTGCATTTAAGACACTTGGCGGAGACGGCGCGTTTGAGTCCTACCTGGGCTACTCTGAAGACAACCAACTGGTCTGTCTGGTCACAGATTTCTTCCTTGGAGACTTGGCCAGCGGGGAAGCAACTTAACCGTACGATAAACGAGAGCAGGTTACCCCTGATTGACTGCCTGCAATGAACTGCGGGTTGCGAAGTAACAAGGCGTTTCTGATCATCTTTTATGTGACGCGAAGCCATGTTAACAATCAGCACTTTTGGAATGCCTCTCGTGGCTACGTCACACCGGGAAGTCCAGCGGGAGCCTGCCTTGCTGGACTCAATCTGTTTTTGACACCTTTTCTTCAGCAAGAGGCTTGTTGAGCATTTCACGCAACTTCAGTTGACCCTGACGTGAGTAATCGATTGATTCCGCCAGGATGCGTGCCGTTTCCTGACTGGCGTGGAATCCGGATGAGTTTTCGGCTTCTACATAATCGACATAGAAGCTGGCTTTCCGCTGCCAGTGCTGCGCCTCTTTTAACTGCTCATCGGTTGCACCGGCTTCCCTGGCGGATTTGATGTCGTCAATCAGGTCAACGAGGGCATCGAGCGTAATATCGACCAGCTTGCGGTGCCTGGTCTGAATGTCCTGAGTCCAGGTAAGAATCTGATCTTCCGGCATTTTGTGGCATGTCTGACATGCGTTGTTAATCGAGAGCATCGGGCTGCGGACATGGTGATCGCTGATTTTTTTGCCACCGACCCTCTTGTATGGCATATGACAGTCGGCACAACTCACACCTCGTCGGGCATGAGTTCCCTGCGACCACATCTCGAATTCAGGATGCTGTGCTTTGAGCATTGGTGCTCCGGTTTCCGCGTGCGTCCAGTCCTTGAAGTTGATTTCTTCGTAGTATTCCCAGGCATTGTCGACGGTCAGGCCGTTTGACCATGGGTACGTCAGTCGTTTCTTTTCCCCATTGAAATGATACTCTACGTGACACTGAGCACAGACAAACGTACGCATTTCCTGGCGTGTGGCCATCGTGTTGACATCATAGTTCTCGACTCCCTCATGTGCCTTGGCAGCGGCAATTCCCTCAATGAAAGCAGGGCGGGTAACACGTAATGCCATCGTCTCAGAATCATGACAATCGATGCATGCCACCGCATGGCCGACATGGATTTTGGCTTCGTCATATTTCATGGTGTTCAGTTTTTCGAAGCCGACCATGATGTCGCCCTCGCCCAGTTTTTTCATGGGAACATAGGTCGAAGCGTGGCAGTTAATACACGTTCCTGGCTGGCCAACTTTCTGACGCTCAGTGTAGATCTGATCTTCGAGCATGAACGCATGCCCTCGCTCTTCGCGGAAGTCCTTGGAGAAGGCATATCCTGCCCACATCCGCCGAAGCTGCGGAATCGTTTCGAGCTTGCTTTTGGAGATGATGTTCCTCGGGTCTTCGTCCGTCGGAGCGTTCGGAATCGCTTCGCTGCCGCCATACATGGTTTGCACCATGTCGGCGGTTTTCAGGTAGTCATCGTAATGCAGCGGAAAATTCTTGCCCCAGACAGCGGGATCCTCGGTGTCGTCATCCAGAGCGACCACTCGCACCAGTGTCTCGGTTGCTTCCTGCTTTCTTTCAAACACGTTGACAAGCAGAGCAGCGACGGCAAAGCAGGTTACTCCCGAAACCAGTGCCGTTAAGAGCAGTAACCCTATCCCGGGTTTCCCAGATTCAGTCATTTCATCCTCGACAATTTACTTCAAGACTTATTTGTGAGTGGCATGGCCAACGTCCGGATGGCAGCGAATGCACGACATCGCATCCTTTCCGGCGTGTGTCTGGAGGGAATCAATTTCGTGTGAAAGCTGCGAATGACAGTCTCGGCAGGAAGCCTCGACGACCTGTTCATTGTATTGATGAATCATAATCGGCTCCTCGAATTCGCCGGTGGTAAACGCCAGGGAATGAAAGAACCCGTTTCGTGCTTTGCAGTAGAGTTTTCCAGCGGCATCATGGGGAGCGTGGCAATCATTGCAGGACGCGAATTTGCCATGGGAAGATTTAATCCAGGCGTCGTACTGGTTCTGCATGACGTGACAATTCGCACACGCAGCCGAATCACTTGTGAGATAGGAAGACCCTTTCGCATACCCAAAGGTATAGGCCCCCAGACCGGTCGTACCACCAATCAGCCCCGACACGATCAGATACAGAAGGGGAATCCAGGCGAAATACGATTTGCGTTTGGCTGCAGCCTTGGGCTTGGGTGTGTCACGGTTCATGCATATCTCCAGTTCGCGATAAATGTATCTCACGAACCCCGTAGCACAAGTTCT
>JAGQQT010000537.1 GCA_020426065.1 Planctomycetaceae bacterium
CGCATCCTGTTCAGGCAACACGATGCAGAACTGACCGTCCTTGCCATCGCCGCGAAAGGCGCCATTCCGGCATTGCCAGAATTGAAAGCCGTATCCCTGCCGCCAGTCAGGATTACGACCGCTGGGAGCATCGGCATTTTCAACCTGTTTGCTGGTAGCCATTTTGATCCAGTCCGCCGGGATCAGTTGCTTGCCATTCCAGACACCCTGCTGCAGGTAGAGTTGACCAAATTTTGCGATATCCTCGGTGCAGACATAAAGACCGTAACCGCCAATCGAGATTCCCTGCGGACTGGTTTCCCAAACCGGTTGCCTGATGCCGAGCGGTTCAAACAGTCTCGGTCCCAGATATTCCAGAACGGTCTGACCAGTCACCTTCTGGACGATGGCAGATTGCATGTAGGTCGCGGGGGTATTGTAAAGAAAGTGAGTCCCCGGTTTGTGCATCACGGGTTGCTCAAGGAACTGACGCACCCAGACGCCATCCTCAGTCAGTTTGGGAAGAGGATCATGCCCGGTCGACATGGTCAACAGATCACGAACCCGCATCGCTTTCAGGTTTTCTGATGGATCTGCAGGAGCCTCATCCGGAAAGAAGGAAAGCACCTTGTCATCGATATTGAGTTTTCCTTCCGCCACTGCCAGTCCCACGGCAGTCGAAGTGAAACTTTTACTGAGCGACCAGAGGATATGCTGTTTGTCCGCAGATTCTGGTTCCCACCAGCCTTCCGCCACCACCTTTCCGTGCCGGACCAGCATGAAACTGTGCATGGTGTGGACCGTTTCATCCGCTGCTTCCACAAATGCACGGATCTGAGCAGAATCAATCCCCTGAGCTTCCGGCGTGCTCCGCGGCAGGCTGCTTTCGGACAAGCCATCCTGTTGCTTCAAGTGGCGATCCAGAAATTCAACGAGTCGAATCTGATTCTCACCGCTGAAAAACTCCTCACCTCCATGACTGGAGTTTTCCAGAACATGCAGTGTCACAGGAAGCTGCTTCTGCTGATAAGCCTCCACGATCCGTTCTGACTGGGCCATCAGAACTGTTTTATCTTTCGCGCCATGAAAAATCAGCAATGGGGGATCGTCGCTGGTAACATGAAATGCGGGTGAAGCCTGTTTTGCCAGCTCCACTTTCTCATCGGCAGGGCCTCCGAGCAGCATACGAACCGGGGAACCTTCTGCCGTTGTTTTGTGTGGCTGTGATTTCGTCCGCTGGATGAAGTCGGTTGGGCCAAAATAATCAGCAATGGCAGCGACATGTGATGAATAGTCCAAATTCCCGCCAACCGTGCCTTCCAGCTCCTGATCTCCAGCAGTCACTCCCAGCAGAGCAGCCAGATGTCCCCCCGCACTGGAACCGGCAACGGCAATCCGATCTGTACTGTAACCGTATTCCTCAGCATGAGCCCTGAGCCAGCGGACCGCTCCTTTGCAATCGTGAATCTGAGCGGGGAAATTCCCCTTATCGGTTAACCGATAGGAAATGCTGGCCACGGCATATCCGTGGTCTGTCAGCCAGGAAACAAAGCAGCGATCTTTGCTCCCCTTGCTCCAACCTCCCCCATGAATCCAGACCACGAGTGGAGCGTTCTTCGTTTCCGGAAGATACAGGTCAAGTTTGAGACTGTGATTGTCCACGACGGCAAATTCGATATTCTTCACAGTGGGCTGTGCTGCCCATGCTGACTGCCCCACCAGAAATACTGCAAAGAGTGAAACGGAAAGCACAGTGAGTCGGTAACCAAGAGTTCGTGCGAACATGTTATTCCTGTTCGATGATGAGGGATGCATGAGACAGTTTGAGTTGCATGTCTCCCACAGAATAAATCAAAGAGCCGTGATTCGTCAAAGAGCTGACGCCACAGAATTCGAAGTTGAGCGAATCAGGACGCGTTCAACAATTCTCATAACTCAAGCAAAAGTATTGCCCCGTGAATGACACAACTCCGTCAGCACAGACCAGACCGGGAAGAACTCTCTGGAAAGTGGGCTTGTTTCTGTTGATCGTGATCGTGGCGGCTGTTCTGTATTTCTCGTTTGGAGATCACCTCACGCTCGAATCACTGGCCAGGCAGGAGTCCCGGTTACGGACATATCAGCAATACCAGCCAATACTGGTTTATGGCAGTGCGTTCCTGATTTATGTCATCGTCACCGGATTGTCCTTGCCGGGAGCGGCGGTGCTGACGCTGGTTTACGGCTGGTTCTTCGGATTGTACTCAGGAGTCCTACTGGTCAGTTTCGCCTCTACCGCCGGTGCAAGCCTGGCCTTTCTCCTGAGTCGATTTCTTTTTCGAGACGCGATCCAGCAGCGTTTCGGCGAAAAGCTGAGAACTTTTAACCAATCACTGGAACGAGAAGGTCCTTTTTACCTGTTCACGCTGAGACTGATTCCAGCGGTTCCATTTTTTGTCATTAATGCTGTCATGGGTCTAACGCCACTCAAACTGAGAACCTTCTGGTGGGTCAGCCAGTTGGGAATGCTTCCCGGCACGTTCGTCTATGTTTACGCGGGATCACGAGTCCCTGATCTGCAGACCCTTGCTGATCAGGGACTGAAAGCTGTCTTTGAACCGAGGCAACTGACACAGATTTTTCTCGCCTTTACACTTCTGGGAATCTTCCCCCTGTTGATTCGGTTCCTGATGCAAACAATACGCAAGGATCCAGTACAACCAGAGGATCATCAGACAGAGTGAAACGACTTCACCTGAAAGAACAACCATGAAATCACATCCGTCCCCCGTACTTGAGCCGTGGGATGAACACAATCAGGCGTTAGCCCAGAATGTTCATCCCGCCGACTGGGTCAATCCGGTTCCACGCTCCGACTACCAGCTGGTCGTGATTGGTGCCGGAACGGCCGGACTGGTCACTGCGGCCGGCGCTGCCGGGCTGGGGGCACGTGTTGCACTCATCGAACGTGACTTGATGGGGGGAGATTGTCTCAATGTTGGTTGTGTCCCGTCCAAAAGCCTGATTCACTCCGCTCGACTGGCCGCCAGTTTCAAATCTGCCCTTCGTGAAGGAATGAGCAAAGGCGAATATCCGACTGTGGATTTTGCAGCCGTCATGGAACGGATGCGAAAGCTGCGGGGAGGAATCAGTCCTCACGATTCGGCCCGAAGATTCAGCGAACTGGGAGTGGATGTATTTCTAGGCCAGGCCTCATTTACGGATCAGAACAGGATTG
>JAGQQT010000538.1 GCA_020426065.1 Planctomycetaceae bacterium
TCAGGACAGAATCAGCTGCTTGGCTGGCAGACTCCAGTGGATACGGCATCCATTCAGGCAGCGGCGGCGTGGTCTCGGGAAAAGAGCCCGGTGATCGTTGCCAGCGATGTGGCCGGCAGCGAAGTTTACAGCTGGTTCCGTCCGGAAGAAATTGTCGGACTGGAAGACAAAAAGCAGATTGGCAAGCTGTATATCGACAAGTCAGTGGATGCGAAGTCCGCCAAGACCGGCGACGTGATCACCTTCACGATCCGCTATCGCAACACCGGCGAACGCTCTTTGTTCAATGTGCAGATCATCGACAACCTGACTCCTCGGCTCGAATACATCGAAGGTTCGGCTACTTCCAATCGGGAAGGGCGTCTGGTTGTGGAAGACAACAGCGAAGGCAGCCTGATCCTGAAATGGGAAATCTCAGAAGAGATCAAAGGCCAGACCGGCGGCGAAGTCACCTTCCAGGCAAAAGTCCGCTAAGCGGTGTAGTTCAAATGGGCGACGGGGGTATTCCACTCGTGGAAACCCCTGAGTTCCACCATGAAAGCATCAGATGCTGTTAAGCTGAAAGGTTCAGTCTTCGAGATCCGTGTGTTTTTCGTAGAACTGAATTCGCATGCTCGCCTCGACGATTTCGAATTCCGTTTTTACCCAGATAGGTGGAACTTCGATCGAGCCTCTTTTAGGAAGTCGCACAATCAACAGAGCGATCTCGGCTGCGGTGACTTCATCCGAGGCAAGTCTGGCCAAAGCCTTTTGCAGCGGATTGTTGGGGCCGGTCATGGATTCGACCAGCGGGTAAGGCGGATCGAAGAAAACGACATCGAAGGGGAAAAACGATTCGACCCCCTTGGGACGATAGGAACAGCTCAGGGCATCAGTCCGCCAGCAGAGGACCCGGTCCTCAATTCCCAGGTGAGCGGTGTTTTCTTTCAGCAGCTGATGGGCTTTCCGATCCTGCTCGATAAAAACGCAGGTGCTGGCTCCCCGGCTCAATGCTTCAAATCCGAGATTGCCGGTGCCGGCAAATATGTCCAGCACGTGAGCCTCGCCCAGGTCAGCTTCGATCCGGTCAAACAGCATCTGTTTGACACGATCCAGCAGCGGGCGTGTGGTCATACCGGGGTTAGTTTTCAGGCGACGACCTTTCAGTTCACCCGCAATAATCCGCATAGTCTCGTCCTGTCTCCTCAAAATGCCTAGAATTGTGAGGCGATCATATCGTTCTGAACCTGTTGCTCCAATCCTGCCAGCTTGTTGGCTGCCGATTCGAGCGATAGGATGCCTGAGCGTTGAACATCGGAATATCTACCAGAACCGAATCGGATGAATAAGAGACAAATTCCCTCACCACTGCTGGCCCTGTTTTCAGTTCTGCTGCTCGCACTGGCTGGATGCACGGGACCTTCTGCCCCGTCCGGTAATCTTGAGGCGGGAAAATCATTGCAGAAAGTGGTCTGCACCACCGGAATGGTGGGAGACATGGTTCAGGAAATTTTGGGGCCGGAGGTGGAAGTTCAGGTGCTGATGGCGCCCGGAGTGGATCCTCATCTGTTTCGCCCTTCACCCCGTGATATTGCTGCTCTCAGTCAGGCCGATGCCGTTTTTTATAACGGCCTGCATCTGGAAGCCGGACTTTCCTCCACACTGGAAAACATGGCGAAGGATCAGAAACGTCTCGTGTATGCGGTCAGCGAAGGCCTGACAGCTGAAGATGGTCTGATTGAAGTGGGAGGGAGTCAGTTTGATCCCCATTTCTGGAACGATCTGGAACTCTGGGAGAAGGCAGCGGGGAATCTGGCAATCCGGCTGGGAGAATATCAGCCGGAGCTGAAAGCCGAGTTTGAAAAAAGAGCAGCGCGTTATCAGGAAAAACTGAACGGACTATTGATGGCGAGCCGAGAGGCGATTGGAGCCATTCCGGAATCGCAGCGGGTACTGATCTCCGCTCACGACGCCTTTGAATACTTTGGCCGCAGCCTGGGGCTGGAAGTGGCGGCTGTGCAGGGAATCAGCACGAATACCGAAGCAACGGTTGGTCAGATTGAAAAGCTGGTGACGCTGATCGTGGAGCGAAAGATTCCCTCGATCTTTGCGGAATCGACGGTCAGTTCCAAAGCGGTGCTGGCCATTATTTCCGGATGCAAACAGAAAGGTTTCGAACCGCAACTGGGAGGGACGCTCTATTCGGATGCCCTGGGACCTCCGGGTAGTGGTGCGGAATCCTTTATGGGCATGTATGAATCGAATGTGCAGACGATCTCTTCCGCATTGAAGCCTGCTGAAGCTGCAGCGGCTGGGAACTGAATCGATTGCGAGGCCAGGGGAACACCATGCACAGAGATTGCTGGCAACCTGGAATCTTTCAGGCATGGGTGCTCGTCTGGGCATTTGTATGTCTATGTGGTGGCCTGATTCATGCGCAAACCGAGAAGCAGGAGCGGGCATTTGAAGTGATCGAGCGGCGATATTCGACCGATCGCTACTATGAAGAGTTGAGACAGCGTGGCCTGTATGTGATTGCAGAACTGGCTGCGGGGAGAGAACTGCGGAGCGGAAAACTTTCTCCGCACGATGAACTCGTGCATCGGATTCAGCTGGCCCGGACCTATCAGCAGCACGCGACGTCCGTATCCTGGCAGGATGCGGTGGAGTTGTATCAGCTGGCCGATGAGGTTCTGACCAGTCCTGGGCCACTTCAGTCGAGACTGGATCTCGAAAAACTGTTGATCAAAGTCGCCCGCTCCCGACAGATGCACGCCCTGCTTTCGTTTTATGAGCCTGCGGATCCGTTCGTTACAGAATACCAGGAACTGGTGCAGCAGAATTATCAGCAGTTGTCTGCGTTGATGAAAACATACAATGATTCTGAGTATCAGACCTTTCAGAAACACAATTCGTCTGCGGTGGTGGATCGGAATGAATTCCTGCTGGCCCAGGGGGAATCGGCATTACTGCTGGCTGAATGGTTCCGTGGGAAAGCGGAGATCCGGGATGGCTGGATTTCTGCCTGCCAGTCTGCATTAAGAGGCGTGTCTTCACCTGTGTTTGGTGGCCACTCCTCAGGGCGGGCTCAACTCCTGTTGATCAGTGCGGCCAGAATCGCTGGGCGGGCAGAAGAGTTCGAAAGACTTGTCCGGGAGACACGTGCCCGGAATGACAACCCGCTGTTCATTCCCTGGA
>JAGQQT010000539.1 GCA_020426065.1 Planctomycetaceae bacterium
GTGAGCTTTCCACGACCGGTGGATCGTTTCAGGAAAAACAGACCCGGGTCGAAGTCAGAGATGGCCGACTGACCATTGAGATTGGAAAACCAAAGGCGGGCACCAATACCTGTCTGAACTGGATTATGTTCGAACAGGTCACAACCGAGGGCTCATCCAGGTAATCCTGTGCAGAAAATTCCAGCTCCGATCCCCTGAATGAGATTGAGGAATCAAGGAGGTCTCGGATCAATCTTCAGAACTGGACTTACTTGCCCGGATTTGTCGTTATTTTTGACGAGCTGCAGAGAATCATATTGTACGCATCAAGACTTGACGATATATTGAATAAGCTCAATAATAAACAAGATTAACAATATCAGAAGTCAAATCGCTCAGACTTCGAACTATCAACGGAACTGGAATCGAAATGAAGTTCGGTCCTCATTCGCGTACTCATACACAGCACGCTTTCACAGCGTTTAACCCGCTGGTCCCGGAAGGTTTAGTGCTGCAGAGTCGCCGCAACATGCTGAAAGCCTCTCTCGCAGGACTGGCCGGGCTCTCCGTCCCCGGTCTGCTCAAGGCTTCCGATCAACTCCAGCTGGCGGGAAAATCGACTCCCTCCAAGAAAAGTATTATTCTCCTCTGGATGACCGGAGGCCCCAGCCATATTGATACGTGGGATCCCAAACCGGACCGTCCCATTCAAAACCGCGGCCCATTCGGCGTGACCCAGACTTCGGTCCCCGGGATCACTATCACAGACATGCTCCCCAAACAGGCGGCGATGATGGACCGCTTCACGCTGATTCGATCCGTCGATCCCAAAATGAGCAGCCATCAACCCAATCAGGTCATGCAGACTGCGAACCTGCTCGCAACTCCCCGTACCAACCGGAAAGGTGACCGCTACCCGGCGATGGCATCGATTGTAGCCAAGCATCACGGCCCCAATCATCCCGCCATGCCCCCGTATGTCTCTTTCATGAAACACGATTCCCATATCGCCTGGGGCGGTTATCTGGGAAAAGAATACGACCCGTTCATTGCCAATGATGCAGCTGACCTCCCCGTCTATGACATGGTGGGCAATGACACCGGGAAAACCAGTGGCGGTAAAATGTTTCAGTTTGCGCCTGGTCTCTCCTTTGACCGCATGAAAGACCGGCGCGACCTGATGCTGCAGTTTGACAAAATGCGAAGCGGCATCGACCAGGCCGGCTCGATGCAGGCCATCGACAGTTACAGCCGTCGCGCCTACGACATGGTGCTTGGCCAACGCGTACAGGATGCGTTCGATCTGAATAAGGAAACACCCGAAACCCGGGACCGTTATGGAAAACATCTCTGGTGTCAGCAGGCTCTACTGGCGCGACGACTTGTCGAAGCGGGTACGTCCTTCGTCACGCTGGACCTGAGTTACCATACCGCGTCCGGAACGTGGGATAACCATGGCGACAACATTCCCCCATATGGCGGAATTAAAAATGGTCTCGGTCCCCTGCTCCCCCTGTTTGACCATTTGTTGACGACGCTGGTTTCCGATCTGGAAGAGCGATCATTGCTGGATGATACACTCGTCATCGCGATGGGTGAATTCGGTCGCTCGCCAAATTCGGGCACGCAAGGCAGTACGGACGGCCGCAACCACTGGCCGGTCGTGATGTCGATGTGTCTGGCAGGCGGCGGTATGAATCACGGCCAAGTGATTGGGGCCAGCGAACACGACGGCAGCGAAATCAAACATCGTCCCGTCCGCCCCGGCGATCTGGCTGCGACCATCTATAAGTATATGGGTGTCCCCCTCGACACCCATTATATTGATGACAAAGGCCGTCCCATTTTTGCTGTGGAAAATGGCGAACCGATTCACGAACTCTTCTGATCGCATCACATTTACCAGAGCTTCTTCTCTAAAAATATCGAAAACCCTCCTGAAACGCAGCGATTCCCCGTTTGATTTTTCAGGTGCATGAGATAATCTGCATGCTGAGATCGTCGCCGGATGTGCGAAGATTCTCAATTTCAAAGATGCCGTTGATATCAAACCACCCCGCGCTCTTTCAGAAACCATTTCAGTTCCATGACCAGTTCCGCCGCCTCGCTTCCAGACGCTTCTTTCAATGGCACCGCGCAGGATTCCCGCCTGCGCTGGACCGTGTATCTGTTGTTGATCACAGTCGCCTGCGGACAAAGTCTGGCAGCCATCATGAACAGTGCGCCGCTGCAGAGTGCCAATGACCGTTCCCGCTGGTGCACGGTCTGGTCACTGGTGGAAGAAGGGACTTACCAGATCGATACCATTAACGAACGTCCGGGTTGGTCGAGTATCGACAAAGTCAGACATGATGGCCACTTCTATTCTTCCAAGCCTCCGTTATTTCCGACGATGGTCGCGGGACTTTACTGGTTCATAAAAACCACAACGGGATTGAACCTGAACCGGAATCTCCATGATGTGGCTCATCTGATCCTGATCGCCGTTAACTTAATCCCGATGCTGATTGCGCTGCTGCTGATCTGTAAAATCGTAGAACGATATTCCACAAGTCTCTTCACACGCTATTTTGTTGTCATTGCAGCCTGTTTCGCCACGCTGCTGACACCGTTTCTCTTAACATTAAACAATCATTCCATTGCCGCATCCAGTGCCATCTTCACCCTCTATCCACTGATGCGGATTCTCATCGACGGCGAACAGCGCAAACGCTATTTTCTGCTGGCCGGTTTCTTCGCCATGCTGACCTGCTGCAATGAATTGCCGGCAGCCCTGTTTGGCCTGATTATCTTCGGGCTCTTATTCAGAGCGAACCCCCGCCTCACCTTACTTGTTTTTTCCCCTGCTGCACTGGTTCCCCTGATCGGTTTTTTCATCACCAATTATGCAGCGACGGGAGGCTGGAAGCCGTTCTACATGTATTACGGAACCGAAAAATATTTATACGAACATAAAGGGGTACCCAGCTACTGGAACAATCCACAGGATCTTGATCGGAATCTCGATTCCCCCCTCGTCTACTTTTTCCATTGCACGCTCGGTCATCATGGAATTTTCTCACTGTCTCCCATCTATTTCCTGACACTCTTCGCCTGGTTGAGAATCAGTCAATACAAAGCACATCTCCTGCGCCCCCTGTTATGGATCAGCCTGATATTGAGCGTGATCGTGTTTGGTTTTTACCTGTCTCGAA
>JAGQQT010000053.1 GCA_020426065.1 Planctomycetaceae bacterium
GCACCAGCAGATTTTCCCGCGTCTGATTCCCTCGATGATTGGAAACTACTGCCGAAAATCCCCTGGGATGCTGGTCTAGTTGAAGCCTGGACTCCCGGTGAAGAAGCAGCCAGCAAACTGCTGAAAGACTTTCTGAAAAAGTCGGTCGGGGGATATCGGGAAAACCGCAACCTGCCGGCCATCTCGGGAACCTCACGGCTTTCGCCTTACCTGCATTTTGGCGAGATCTCTCCACGGACAATCTCACACCAGACCATCGCCCAGATTGAAAAGTTTGAACAACAGGATCAGCAGGAACAGATTGAAAACGCGGAAGTTTTTCTGAGTGAAATCGGCTGGCGGGAATTCGCCTGTTCGATCCTCTTCCACTTCCCGCACACGGTGAAAGAACCGCTCCGGAATCAGTTTCGCGATTTCACCTGGACCCGGAACTCAAAATGGCTGAAAGCCTGGCAGAGAGGGAAAACCGGATTTCCGATCGTCGATGCCGGGATGCGGGAATTGTGGCATACCGGCTGGATGCACAATCGAGTCAGGATGATTGTGGCCTCCTTTCTGACCAAGGACCTGCAGATTCACTGGCTGGAAGGGGCCAACTGGTTTATGGATACGCTCGTCGATGCGGATCTGGCCAGCAATACCCTCGGCTGGCAATGGACGGCAGGATGCGGAGCGGACGCCGCTCCCTATTTCCGGATTTTTAACCCGGTTCTCCAATCGGAAAAGTTTGATGCAGAGGGGGATTACATCCGTCAGTGGTGTCCGGAGCTGGCCAAACTTCCAGATCGGTGGATTCACAAGCCCGATCAGGCCCCACCCAACGTGCTGAGGGATGCGGGTGTTCAGTTGGGAAAAACGTATCCGAAACCGATCGTGGATCATTCCGAGCAGCGAAAACTGGCCCTGGAACGCTACGACGACATCCGGAATGTGTCAAAATAATGGGGCACCTGGGCCCTGAATTGCTGAATTCGGTCGCTCAACCAGAGTGGCTGGTTGAGAATCAGTTCCCCCATGGTTAGACTGCCAGCGAAGTTGGGACAAATTGCCGGAACCTGCTGTTGTCAGGGAACCTGACTGTCCCTTGTCTGTCGTTCCGAACGTGATTTACCCGTATCGGAAACCTGGAAATCGAGTTCTGCCATGAGACACGTTTTGTCCGCCCTGGTCATTAACCAACCTGGGGTTCTTGCCCACATCTCGGGAATGCTTGCATCCCGGGCCTTCAACATTGAAAGTCTGGCCGTCGGCGAAACCGACCTGCCCGAGTTTTCCCGCATGACATTTGTCGTGAGCGGAGATGATCGGGTACTGGATCAGGTGCGGAAACAGCTGGAAAAAATTGTGACCGTTGTGCAGGTCATCGACTTCTCAAACCGTAACTTTGTGGAACGGGATCTGATGCTGATCAAGGTCCGCACGGACCACGGAACCCTGTCCCAGGTGAAGGAAATGGTCGAGATTTTCCGTGGCAAAATCGTCGATGTCCAGTCTGAACAGGTCATGATTGAACTGTCCGGACCCGAGTCCAAAATCGCTGCTTTTGTCGATGTGATGAGACCCTTCGGAATTATCGAACTGGTGCGGACGGGCCGGATTGCCCTCACCAGGGAAAATATCGAAGCGACCGCGATTCAGGATCTTGCCCGCTCAAAACAGACGGTCTGAGCAGGCTTCTTAATCGATCAATCCCCACCGGGCAGGATGAACTTCGGATCTGCCAAGATTACGGAACTCCTGCCGGACGCCGGGCTTAACCATTCTTTTGTTAGTTGAAACGATTCGACAGGATGTCGGTGACAGTTGCGACGGACTGCCTGACGAATTCGGACCAGAAAGCGAACACCATGTCAATCAAAGTCTATTACGATGCCGATGCCGATCTGTCCCTGCTGAAGGGCAAGACGATTGCCATTCTGGGATATGGCAGCCAGGGCCATGCCCAGGCTCAAAACCTGCGTGACAGTGGCTGCAATGTGGTCATCGGTCAGCGAAAAGGGAGCCCTAACTATGATCTGGCTGTCGAACATGGGTTCGAGCCGATGCCGGTTGATGAAGCGACCGCTGCTGGCGACCTGATTAACATCCTGCTCCCCGATGAAGTTCAGGGTGATGTCTTCCGCGCCCAGATCAAAGACCGCCTCAAACCGGGCAACCTGCTGATGTGTTCTCACGGTTTCAATATTCATTTCGGTCAGATTTCTCCTCCTGAAGGTGTTGATACCGCTCTGGTTGCTCCCAAAGGTCCGGGACACCTGGTTCGCAGCGAATATGTCAAAGGGGGTGGAGTTCCTTCCCTGATCGCACTGGGAAAAGGTGCCTCCGAAACTTCTCGGAGCCTGGCCCTGGCTTACGCCAAGGGAATCGGTGGAACCCGTGGGGGTGTGATTGAAACCACCTTTGCCGAAGAAACTGAAACGGACCTGTTCGGTGAACAGGTTGTGCTGTGCGGTGGCGTTTCCGCTCTGGTCAAAGCTGGCTTCGAAGTGCTGGTGGAAGCCGGTTATCAGCCGGAAATGGCCTACTTCGAATGTATGCATGAGTTGAAGCTGATTGTCGACCTGTTCTACCAGGGTGGACTCAACTACATGCGTTACAGTGTTTCCAATACCGCTGAGTACGGCGACTACACTCGCGGCCCCCGGATTGTGACCGAAGAAACCAAGCAGGAAATGAAAAAGATCCTGAAAGAAATCCAGACTGGCCAGTTTGCCCGAGACTGGATTCTGGAAAACAAAGCCAATCAGGCTTCCTTCAAATCCGTTCGCCGTCGTGAACGGGATCACCAGATCGAAGAAGTTGGTCGCAATCTGCGTCGCATGATGTCCTGGATCGATTCGAAAGAAGTCTAAGTTCAGACATTTCTGACAATCAAATCAACGGGAGGCTCTTGAAGGAGTCTCCCGTTTTTCATTGAGCTGGAATGATCCCAGTTGGGTTTTTCCGTCTCCGCGTGAGTTATGGAGATCGATTTCGTATAATCCTGAGGACACATCTCCCTGTTTTCTCAGGAGTTTGAAATGGCTCGATTCAGTGTTCTGATCCTGTTGTGCTGTCTGGCCAGTGCTGCCAAAGCAGAAGAGCTGCCAACTTCCCCCGTGGAAAAGTATCTGCATGCAGGAAATTATGCAGCGGGTGAGTCTGCCATGCTGCAGGCCCTGGATGTGAATCCGGCTGATGATGAAGCTCGCTTTGGGCTGGGTGTGCTGCAGTTTTTTCGAGCGGTGGAAAACCTCGGGCGGGCGCTGCATGAGTATGGCGCGATCTCAGAAAAGACACGCCAGCCATTTCTCAGGCTCCCCGTTCCGGCAAATGAAAATCCGGCTACGATCAGCTATCAGGAGTTCAGGCGAGTGCTTGATCTGTTTGGACGGGATCTGGCCCGGGCAGAGTCCACTCTGGCGGACATCCAGCACGATCTGGTCAAACTGCGACTTCGTCTGGCCAGCATTCGCCTGGACTTTACCGGTTCAGGAGAAAATCCGGTCACACTGCTTGAAGTGATCAACAAGGTGAACCGCAGGCCGATTCAGTTTCCGAATGGGAATGCCGATTTTCGTATTCACTTCGATCGAGGAGACGTCGCCTGGTTGAGAGCGTACTGCCATTTGCTGATGGGAATGGTTGATGCCACTCTGGCAATGGATGGTGAGATTGGATTTGAAAAGAGGTCTCATGAGATTTTCCCGAAAATCGAGACCTTTACGGATGAGGAGGAGCACTGGGAAGATGGAGTAGATGTGATTGATGCTCCCCGGCTGCGGCGGATGAGATTGCATTTTCTGATGGTCGCCAAACTCAATCCGGAAACCTGGAAATATATTCGTGCAGAGACAGATGATGACTTTGAATGGTTGTCGAATGCGAACCAGACCGATCAGCTGGGCTTACCCATTTCCAATGAACAGGTCGATCGCTGGCTGGCCATGATGAAACAGTTTGAGGAACTGCTGGATGGAAAACGCCTGTTTCCGGGGAGCCTGCTGACGTTTGTCAACAAGAATCACGATGTCAGTCTCGGTATGAATTTCAAGACGGTATTCGACAACCCTCCCGAGAACATCTTCAATCGCGGTCGAATTGAAAAGGAGGGATTCTATCCCCAATACCTGGAACCTCAGACCGAAAAACCAGTCTTTGATCTCCCTGCTCTGTTTGCTGTATTCCAGCTGTTTGATGGTCCTCTGGGAGCAGCCAGGGCGTTCCGCCTGAACTAGAGATCGCGCCAGGATCTCGTTTTCTGATTTTACTTGAATGCGTTAAACTTTCCTCCTGACTTACAAATCTGATTTCCGTTGTTCATACCTCGCAGGACTGGTTCCAGATGACTCAGCGCGTTCCACTCAGCATCCTCATGCACTCTGTTCTGGTAATTTCCCTGTTTACTGCAGTGGATCATGCTGCAGAAGGGGCTCGTCCTAACATTATTGTGATTCTCTCGGATGACATGGGCTTTTCGGATCTGGGATGCTATGGCGGGGAAACTCAGACTCCCAATCTGGATGCACTGGCAAAGCAGGGCGTGCGGTTCACACAGTTCTACAACACGGGAAGATGCTGTCCGGCTCGAGCCAGCCTTCTAACCGGTTTGTATCCGCACCAGGCTGGCATTGGCCACATGATGGAAGACAAGGGACACGAAGGGTATCGCGGCTGCCTGAATAATCGTTGCCGCACCATGGCCGAAGTCCTCAAACCTGCGGGCTATGCTACATTCATGACCGGGAAGTGGCATGTTTCGCCGCACACACATCCAGATGGCCCCAGGGAAAACTGGCCACTGCAGCGCGGCTTTGATCGCTTCTACGGAACGATTCATGGGGCAGGCAGTTTTTACGATCCTAATTCCCTCACCCGGGACAACACGCAGATTTCTCCCTTTGCCGATCCGGAGTATCAGCCGGAAACCTACTACTACACCGATGCCATCAGCGATCATGCCGTCCGTTACATTTCAGAACACTGTGCCCAGGACAAACGTCAGGAAAAACCCTTCTTTCTCTACATGGCATATACCGCTGCTCACTGGCCCATGCATGCCTTACCGGAGGATATTGAAAAATACAAAGGCCGATTTGATACCGGTTACGATGCACTGCGAGCGGAGCGGCTTGTCCGAATGAAGGACCTTGGACTGGTTTCTCCGGATGCCGAGATGAGCCCTGTTGCTCAGGACTGGTCCCAGGTGAAGAACCGGGAATGGGAACTGCGCTGCATGGAAGTGTATGCAGCGATGATTGATCGGATGGACCAGGGAATTGGCAAGGTTGTCGGCACGCTGAAGGACAAGGGAATCTTTGACAATACCCTGATCCTGTTCATGCAGGATAATGGAGGTTGTGCTGAAGGTTTGGGCCGCCAGCCACGTAATCAGTTAACCGAACGGCCTGCACAGCCAACACTCGAGAAGATGCCTGCCTCCGAATTACAGACGAACATGATTCCGATTCAGTCTCGGGACGGGTTTCCAGTTGTGATGGGACCAGGAATCATGCCCGGCCCTGCCGATACCTATATTGCATACGGGGAAGGCTGGGCCAATGTTTCTAATACGCCTTTCCGAATGTACAAGCACTGGGTCCATGAAGGCGGGATCAGCACTCCGCTCATTGTTTCCTGGCCCGCTCAGATTCAGCAGAAGGGAAGCCTGGTTGATCAACCTGCTCATCTGATTGATATCATGGCGACCTGCGTTGATGTGGCAGAGGCCAGTTATCCCACCAAAGTGGAGGATGTTGCCATTCATCCGCTCGAAGGACTCAGCCTTGTCCCGGCAATTCAGCATCAGCCTCTCAAGCGCGAAGCCATTTTCTGGGAGCATGAGGGGAATCGGGCGATTCGTGTGGACAAGTGGAAGCTGGTGGCCAAGTTCAATCAGCCCTGGGAACTGTATGACATCGACCAGGACCGCAGCGAACTCCATGACTTGAAAGACGAACATCCCGAACTGGCTGGAGAGCTGGCCTCCCGCTGGCAATCCTGGGCAGAACGTGCATACGTTTTGCCGCTCAATCCCAAGAAAAAGAAGCCGTAGCACTCAGATTGAGAGACGGTCAGGGTGTCAGCTGGACCGGCTCTTCCTGTTTTGGCTGCCAGTTGATCGCGGGCCATAACACCGCGGTGCCATCTCTGCTGGAGGTCAGCAGGCTTTGCATCGTGGGTGAAAAATCGACTGCGGTCACCTCTTGCTGATGGCGTTTGAGCGTGAGGATTTCGTTCCCCTCATTTCCGCTCGTTGCATCCCACAGCTTGGCAAGATTGTCCCGGCTTCCGGTGAGGATCCGTTTGCCATCGCGGGAAAATGCCACCGAAGTCACAGCAGCAGTGTGGCCATTCAGCTGGGCAACTGGCTGTCCCTGGGCAACATCCCAGAGAATCGCCTGATGGTCTTCGCTCCCGGTGATGATTCGTGCTCCATCGGGAGAAAACTGAGCGGCGAGGATGGCCCATTGATGCACTTCAGGAAACGTTTTCTGCAACTCTCCCGAGTTGGCATCATACAGGCGAATCAGTCTGTCACTGGAAGCGGTGAGTATGGACTGATCATCCGGCGAAAATCGGGCCACATCAATGCTGGTCTTTTCGAGATGCAACGTCAGTAGCCGCTCCATCGAACTGGTATCCCAGACATGAGCCGTGCCATCGTCTCCGGCGGTCAATAACCGTTTTCCATCGTGAGAGATGTCCACACAGTTGATGTATCCTTCGTGGGCATCAGCAACCCGCTTGATCGAGCCTCCCTCCTGGACATTCCAGATTTTCAGAGATCTGTCCCAGCTCCCCGTGTAAACCCGACTGCCATCCGGACTGATTGCGGCCGAGGCAACTGCTCCATGTGGACCATAGGACATCCATTCCTGTCGCGTGCGGACGTCCCACAAATGGGCATCTACTCCCCCCACGGTCAGCAACGCGTTTCCATCTGCCGTTAAGGTTGAAGACCAGAGCAAGCCACCATGCTGGCTGCCACTCAGAAACGGACTGCTTGTTCCATTGGTGAGGTTAATCGACTTGATCGTGTTGTCACTGCAGGTTGCATAGCAGACTGGTGCACTCGGGTTGAGCGACAGGTCATTGATCCCCAGATTCTCAAACGAATATTCGGCGACCGGCTCTGCTGTCCCCCAGTTCCAGACCGTCAGCAGACTGGATGGTGTTTCCGCATTGGGGGATCCGAATGAGGAGACAGCCACAACCTGTTTCAACCCCGGAGAAAACTGCAGGGCATGGATAGTCCCTTCTCGCTTGAGAACGCGATCCGTTTCTTCTTCCCCGGTCTCGAGATCGACCACGCCAATGGTTTTATCCAGGCTGGCCGTCAGGATGCGAGCCGGCTCAGTTGCCAGAGCAATCTGGGTAATCTTCATCGTATGATGACGTTTGGACCAGATGACTTCTCCCGTCTTCAAATCCCACAGGATGATTCTGCCATTGGCATCACCAGAAACAAGCTGATTTGATTCTGGCAGGAATTGAATCGCAGTGACAGGATGCTGATGTCCGGTTAACTGCCATTTCAGAGCTACGGCTTCAGGTTCAATCGGTCGAGCAATCTGCCAGATGTTGATTTGATCGCTCTGATTTCCGGTGGCCAGCAAAGTTTCATCTGGGGAAACCTGCAGTAGTCCTGAACGTCCGGTACGAGGCAGATGCAGAATCTCATTTCCCGTAGACGTATTCCAGAATCGAACGGAATCATCTGCCGCCGAAGTGATGATCACCCGGTTCTCATCCAGAAAGACGCCCCGTGATGAGAGATACTGATGTCCTTCTCGAAAGTCCTGCAGAATTTTTCCCGAGGCAACATCCCACAAACGAGCGGAACGGTCTCGGCTGGTGGAAAGGATCGAGTCACCGGTCGCAGAGAATCGAGCGGAGAGAATGGCGTCCCGATGCCCATCCAGCTCCTGACCATTAAGTGTCTGGATTTCTGCATACTCATCGACTGACCAGCGGATCACGAGATGATCTTCGGAGCAGGACAGGACGCTGCGTAAATCTCGAGTCATTATGCAGCCGCGAACTGCACTGTCGTGTCCCCGGAACGTTTTGATGGGAGCACCGGATTTTGCATCCCAGACTTTGACGGAATTATCCTGAGATCCACTGATCAGCAGCCCGCTATCAGGAGAAAACCGAACGGAACGGATTGGTCCGGTATGACCTGTCAGCTTCATCCCTGCCTGCTGCTGAAGTGTTTCCCCCTGAATGGCAGCGGCGAAGTCAAACGGCTCGATTTTAACCGGGTCCCACAGTTGAACTGTTCGATCATATCCTGCGGTTGCGATGGTGCTGTTTTCCTGATGATAATCCACCGAGTAGACGGGGCCTTCATGAGCAACATATTCAATAATCACTTCCGGATCCTGGTTGGGAGCCACTTTCCAGACAATGGCCTTTCCATCCTGGCTGACCGTTACCATTTGATTTTTGCCATCGACCTCCGGTTGAAATTCCGGGCAAAAGGCTGCATCCCAGACCCACCAGTGATGCCCTTCGAGGGTGCAGAATAATCGGGGACTTTCCGGGGAAGCCAGGTCCCATACGCGAGCGGTGTTGTCATAGGAACAGGTTGCCAGCCAGCGACCATCGGAGCTGAATCGAACTCCAATCACCGCATCCTCATGGGCTGGAACGGCAGCCAGCAATGTGCCATGCTCAGCATCCCATAATTTCAGATTTGCTCCTTGATCATTGCAGCCTGTCGCCACAACCTGCCCGGTTTCAGACCAGTCGACCGAATGGACATAAATGCCATCGTGCGAAAGAGTATGGATGACTTTTCCGGTATTCAGATCCCAGATCTGACATTTGCCATCCCAGCTGGCGGCAGCGAGCCTGGAATTATCCGGTGACAGAGCAATTCCATCTACAGGAGCAGCGCAGTCAAACTGTTGGGTACTCTGACTGCACAGGTACATCAGCCGTCCCCATTCCCAGTGCCTCAACTCTGGTGGACATTCCAGAAGCAGGTGCAGGGCATCGGCAAAAGCATTTTCCTCGACCTTCGCCGCTGCCAGACCAATACTGGCCACATAGGATTTATACTGCTCCGCTTTCTCCGCAGCGCGAGCAATCGCCCGTTCATCCTCAGCGATGGATCGTTGCTCAACAGCAATCCGGCGCTGTTCGGTTGCCTCTTTTTCTCGCTTGACCGCTTCCTTGCGGGCCGCTTCTGCCAGAACCAGGTTATCATCCGCTCGCTGCTTTTCTACTTTGGCGATTCCTTCCTGCCGTCGGGCCTCATTCCGTTCCCCTTCGGCGATCTGCTTCTGATCGAGTGCGTCTTTTTCAGCCCGGACAGCTTTCTGATACTCGATATTAATCAGATAAGTAGATGTCCCCACGATCACAAAAATAGCTGCCGCCAGAGCGATGACTGCCCCTTTGGCGAATTTAAGCATGCGTTGCCGTCGAACCCGTTCCTGCTTCGCCAGACGGATCTGGCCCAGTAACGTCTGTTCTTCCTCTGCAGCAGATTCAATCAGCGATTCGGCCAGATCGAAATCTTCTTTTTCCAGGGCAGCAGATGCGTAGGTGTGACGGGCGGATTTGAGTCCCGTCTGGGCCGCTTCGTTCTCGTCCCATAATCCCAACGCTTCTTCGTAACCGAACAGACTGCGGGCATAATGCGCGTAATCTCCGGTTTCCCGGGCTCGCTTCAACTCATGGGCCGCCCGCTCTGATAACGTCAGACTCTTTTCATGCTCAAGGTAATCTCGAATGGCTGACTGGAATGCCTTGACGGTCTGATAACGCTGTCTGGGATCGGTCGCGAGAGCCTTCATGGCAATCGCTGTCAGTTCCGTGTTCGTTTTGAGCGGAGAGATTTCATTCCGCATGGCGGCAAACAGGCACTGCTGAGATGTTTTTCCCCGATGCGGGGGAGCACCGGTCACGATTTCGAAAAGAATCGAACCGAGCAAATAAACATCACTGGGATAACCAATCCGGTCCATGGGGCCGGATGCCATTTCGGGGGCCATGTAGGCGGGCGTTCCCCCCATGCCATGTGCAGAGCTGATGGAATCTTTCTTGTGGAACTGCTCTGTGGGAAGTGCGAGCCCCCAGTCCATCACAAGCACTTCACCGTATTCACCCAGCATGATGTTTTCGGGCTTCAGGTCCCGATGGATAATCCCGCGAGCGTGGGCAAAGGCAATCGCATCACAGGTTCGCAGCAGTGCATCCAGATTCTGGTGCAATGACTGCTGCCGAATCACTTTGTTCCAGGGAGTTCCCTGGACGTGTTTCATGGCATAAAAGAAGTTGCCCTCATCATCCTGCCCGAGGTCATGAATGGGCACGATGTTGGGATGATCCAGATCACCCGTCACAACGGCTTCGGCAATAAACTTCTCGACCTGCCTGGGCTTGGACGCCACCGCAGGTTTGATCATTTTGATGGCAACATTGCGGTCGATGGAGAGCTGGCAGGCATTCCAGACAACTCCCATCCCCCCTTCACCCAGAATATTGAGCAATTCATACTCGGGACCGCTGATCCGGCTCCCCGGACGATTCATGTTCCGCCTGGGAATGGCATGTTCACCGGAGTGGACTGGCTCATCCAGGCTCTCGACCCGTATTGTCATTCCGGGATCGGTGGCCTGCAGGGCTTCTGCTCCCCACGTTTTGCTCAACTCAAAATCGGCGGAATCTCCTGCCTCGTCAGTCATCAAGGTGCGGGCAGGATCCTGTCCGGCATCCAGCGCGACGGTTTGCGTCCCGTCGAGCGTCTGGTCTTCCTGCTCATCTGAGATGAACGTCGAATGGGGATCGTCAGATTGATCGAGATCGACAATCGTCTGCTGATTGGGATCTCCTGCCGACTCCTCCAGATTAAGATCCTGAAGTGTGGCTCCCCCATCGTCCGGTAATTCTACAGTAGCCAGTGGATCCCGTTCGACAGTTGCGTGGGGGTCTTCGCTGATGGTCTGGCTGCCTGCCTGATCCTCGATGGTCACCGTCGGACTCTGTGCTCCAGCAGACAGCTCATCCGGCAACACAACGGTCTGATTTCCGTCCCCGGAAGTGATTTCTCCAGGTTCGATTTCAACCGTTTTGTCGTCGTACTGATCGAGCTGTTCGTCGGAGTGTTCGTCGGTCCGCTTGTCGTTCATCCGGCTACTCTAAATCCTCAGGGAGGTGGCGTAATGAGTGCATTATGTGGGTGATTACTTAAGTTTTACTCTTTGGGTGTGTGGCACTGGCTCTGGCAGTGTGTTTCTTTTTGATTCACGACACTGGCAAAGCCAGTGGCACACCATTAATGAATGTTCATCTGAATGAGGCTGACCGTTGGCGTCCAGTTCCGGGAATTACTGGTTTTCTGTGGGAGGACGGTCCTGCAATCCTTCACTATTGTCAGCCGGACGACCATTTCTCAAGAGCAAATCAAAGACGATTCGGAAACTGGCTTCACCTGGTTCCTGCTGCAGGATCTGGTACCGGCCATCGGGCAACTGATGTTTGTCCACAAAACCGATAAAATCGCTCAAAAGCTCCTCTGCCTGAGCTCCCTCCAGCAGAATCTCCTCGATGACAATTCCTTTGGAATTCAGCACCCGCAGAGTAATTCTTCGGCCAGCCAGGAATGTTTGCTCATCACTGTCAGCAACCTGATCGACCACATCCTGCTCTTCGATGGAGACAGTCGCTGTACTGCTCGACAGATCAATGCCACTGGAGGAACTCGATCCCAGTTCGGGAACTTCGATGCTCAAATCAAATGCGATGCCACCTGCCAGACCTTCTCCGGGAACTTCCGCGAAAGACAGGATTGGTGGCAGCAAAACTTCCTGCCCAGCCTCAAAGAAGGTGATGTTCGGATCATCGAAGATCGAAACCAGAATCGGGATCGGAGCAGCGGGATTGTTTGGATCCGGATTTCCGAAATAGCGATGCTCATAAGTGAAGCTGTCCGGAGTGGGTGCTGCTTCCGGATTTGTATCGATCTGACCATCCGCCCAGTCCACCTGAATGGAAAACGTCTGTTCAAACAGACGGCCAAAATCACCACTGACAGAGGCCTCACCGGTGGCTTTGACCTGGGGAGTGACGATTCCTTCCAGCAGTGGCAGTTTGTCAATAACAGAACCGGTCGCACTGCGGATGATCACATTACGATCAATCTCAACCGTGTTTTCCGCTCGGCCCGTTATCGAACGAGCGGCGATGTCGAATTCCACACCCGTATCATGTATCAGCAGATCATGCCCTGCGTTAAGGCGAATCTCACCCGGGATTTGAGCCAGCACTGGTGCAGCAACAGTCAGGTCGGATTGCGGCGTATTCCCCAGAGCGGTCAATTCGATATCTCCCCCGGAGAAATTGATGACGTTTTCGCCAATCATAAGAGGGCTCTGGTTGATGATGATGATATCACCAGCGACTGATCCCAGATGTTGCACGCCGGTCAATCCGGCAACCGTTCCCACAGTCAGCAGTTGACCTGACTGGTTGAGAACGGCAATGTTTCCAGCCAGAGTGGTCTCAGCAGCCAGCAGATTCACTGCCGTGCTGAGCATCGTTCCATTCCCGATTCCCGCTGCTGCAGAAAGTCCCAGCTCATTCGCCGTGAACTGAACGGTCTGATCAGCAAACGGATTCTGAATCTCGCTGTTGAGTGAAGTCACCAGCAGTTGAGTTGTCGTACTGATTTGTGCAACCGAAACTGCTCCACTGGCCTGAATGTTGCCAGTTCCAGAACCCAGTTCAATGGAAGAAGTGAGCGCCATGGTAAACGATGCATCGGGCGTTGCCTGACCGGCTGCTGCGATCAGATTTCCTCCGCTCGACACCAGTTGCACGTTCTCACCCAGCAGCAGATCCGCACCGCTCAACAGTTGCAGCATGCCGCCTGCAGTGGACACACTCTGCAGCAGCTCCAGCTGGCTGAGGGCACCCAATGTCTGCATCTGCAGATCCCCGCCAGAAAGTTCGATCCCCGCTCCAGTGGCCAGCAACTGCATTGTGCCAGCCGAGGTGATGGTGACGTCATCATTCGCCTGCTGCAGGATCTGATTCAGCAACAGGGCAGACCCTTCATTGATCTGCACGCGTCCAGAACCGGTATTGGTGATCTGCAATTCCCTGACCAGTGTTTCCAGGGAATTCGCATCGCCAATCCCCTGGGCAGTCATCAGGATGACCGTCCCCTGATCAGCCATCAGATCAAACTGCCCCGCATCGCCCCCATCAACCAGTGCACCAAGGGTGTGAATTGTGATCGCAGCTTGACTTTGAGCGTCGCTGGCAACCTGCC
>JAGQQT010000540.1 GCA_020426065.1 Planctomycetaceae bacterium
AAAAATGTGTTTGAAGGAACCAGCGTTGCCAGCAAAACGGGGTCAGCACATGATCGGCTGGGAGCCAGCTATCTGACTGCTGCTGCGGTCGAACACGCCATCCGCTTTATCCGTACAGCCGGGGAGAGTCCGTTTTATGTGAACCTCTGGATTCATGAAACGCATCATCTTGTCTCAGCTACTGAAGAGGACAAGCAGGTCTATCCAGAAACGGCAGAGCCGCAGCGAACTTATTATGCGGCGGTCTCGCGGGCGGATCGTCTCATTGGACAGGTCCTGCAGGTGCTTAAGGAACGAGGAGTTGAGCAGAATACAATCGTAATTTTTTCCAGCGATAACGGTCCGGAAGACACCCATCCCAATCCCGGAGAGAAGTTCTATTTCAGTGTAGGTAGTACAGGTGGCTTGCGTGGCCGAAAACGCAGCCTTTATCTGGGGGGTGTGAATACTCCCTTTCTTGTTCGCTGGCCGGGAGTTGTTCCGGCAGGTCGGATCGACCGCACCAGCGTGATTTCAGGAGTGGACATGTTGCCGACATTGCTGGCCGCAGCCGGGATTCCAATGCCTGAGGATTATCAACCAGATGGAGTGAACCTGCTGGCTACATTTCGGGGAGAACAGTTCGAACGGGAACAACCCTTGTTCTGGGAGTGGCGGGGAACTCATGCCAAAGATGCCAACTGGCCTGAACTGGGGATGCGGGAGAAGAATTGGGGACTGCTGCTCACACAGGATCAGAAACGGATTGAACTGTATGATCTGCTGGCGGATCGTGATCAGCAGGTTAACCTCGCTGAAGAGAATCCCCAGAAAGTTGCCGAGATGGTAAAAGCGATCATGGCCTGGAAAACAACACTTCCAGAATCTGCCGTGCCTCAGGTTGCCGTTGAACGGAATCCTCCAGTAAAACCCTCTCCAGATCGGGCGAAGGCATTTCTCCGCTGGGACACAAATCAGGATGAGCAGTTAAGCCTGGAAGAGTATCGGAATGGACTTTCCAAGAAGACAAACGCGGAATCGCGATTCAGGAATTTTGACCGTAATGGAGACGGAAAACTGACCCGCGAAGAATTTGTCGGACCCCAAACTCCTTAACCGAGGAAGCCCTGATGAACCTGATCCTGATGCTGAGTATCCTGCTGGCCGGGATGCCTGTCGGAAATGAACCGACCAATGCAGCGGAAGCGGCGGCAAAAAAAGCAGAGGCAGATCGTCTCCTCGAAGAACAGTATCAGAGCCTCGTCAAAACATTGACTCCCGCCGAGCAGGCCTGGGAGCAGGTTCTGCAGGAGAATCTGGGAAGCTTTTATCTGCCGATTCACAAGCGGCAAAAAGTGGCCGGACAGTCAAACGCCTGGGATTATGTAAAAGATGATCCGCAATTGCCACGAGTGTTGCTGATTGGGGATTCCGTCTCACGCGGATATACCCAGAGCGTGCGTAAGGCTTTGGCCGGGAAAGCCAATGTTCATCGGGCACCGGCCAATTGCGGGCCGACCTCACTCGGCCTGCAGAAACTGGATATCTGGCTGGGAGATGGCGAGTGGGATGTCATTCATTTCAACTTTGGGATCCATGATCGCAACACGCCTCTGCCTGAGTATGCAGACCGACTCGAACAACTGGTTGAGAAAATGAAGAAAACTCAAGCCAAACTCATCTGGGCCACAACGACGCCCATTCCCGATGATGCGGATAAAAAGCAGACCGCTGCTTCCATCGTCGAACGGAATCAGGTGGCGGCAGAAATCATGGCAAAGCATGGAATTGGAATTGATGATCTGTATGCCGCGATTGCTCCTCGGCTTGAAGAACTGCAGAACCCGAATGATGTCCATTTCAACGCGGCTGGTTATGATTTTCTGGGCAACCGGGTCGCGGATGCCATCCTGCAGGTGATCGAATAATTCACTCCAGCAACAAGTTGATCATGAACCAGAAAGCCCTCCTGCTGATTCTCTTGCTGATTTCCCCGACTGCACTGCAGGTTGAAGGGAGTGATCCCGTTTTACTCTGGGATCCCGCTCGACCAATACCCAAAGCTGAAGAGATTCCAGTTCTGGAAGGTGTTGAATTTCACGTCATCAAGCAGTGGAATCAAAAGCAGGATGGTTATACGTTTCTGCACGGCGTGAACCTTGCCTGGCACAACGGAGAGCTGTTTGCATCATTTGGACATAACAAAGGATCGGAGAATACGGTTTCAGAAGAAGCTCAATATCGAGTCAGTGCAGATGGCGGAAAATCCTGGAGTGAGTTGAGAGTCATCGATGCCGGTGATGAGGAGAATCTGGCGGTCAGTCATGGTGTGTTCTGTTCCTGCAATGGTCAACTCTGGGCCTTCCAGGGAGCGTATTACAACAGGATGGAGCGGATTCATACCCGTGCCTATTTGCTCGATGATTCGACTGGTCAGTGGAAAAAACAGGGTGTTGTGATCCGGCATGGATTCTGGCCGATGAATCAGCCCGTCAGAATGAACGATGGCAACTGGATCATGCCGGGCTTTTCTGGAGGACCTTATTCCGGAGAACGCGTTTTTCCGGCAGCGGTGGCGATCAGTCACGGTGATGATTTGACGAAATGGGATTATGTCGAAATTCCCGTTGCTCCCCAGATCACAAAGATGTGGGGAGAATCCGCTCTGTTCGTGGCTGGGAAGCAGGTTCTGAATATCGCACGGTATGGAGGTGAAGCGAATGCCCTGCTGGCGATCAGCCAGGATTCGGGTAGAACGTGGATGGAATCGCGGGTCAGCAATCTGCCCATGGCAACTTCAAAACCGGCAGCCGGGACATTGAGCACCGGGCAGCATTATCTGATTTGTACCACCACCGCTAACTCCGGAGGTAAACGGAGTCCACTCACGATTGCGCTGACCCGCCCCGGTGAGAAGTTCTTCTCACAGGTGTTTGTCATTCGCAACTCGGTGAAGGAAAACGGGCCGGGAGAATCGGCAAAACAACTTAGTCTGTCTTATCCGTGTGCAATGGAGCATGAGGGAAATCTGTATGTCGGATACTCCAATAACGGGGGGCGTCGTGGTAACCTGAACAGTGCAGAGCTGGCGATTATTCCTCTCAGTGCATTCCCGCTCAAACCAACTTCAGTGAGTGAGTAGATATGAAACGGTTATCAATCATTACAGGGATCCTGGTCTGTTCCCTGATTT
>JAGQQT010000541.1 GCA_020426065.1 Planctomycetaceae bacterium
ACTGATTCCAACTGGCAGTACGATCGAGGCAATCGTCAGATCCATCGAAAGTCCCAGAGGGCCCAGCACTCGATCCAGATTCTGAACGAAGAAGTTGAAATACTTGAAGAAGCCCAGCATTCCCAGGTTCGAAATCATGCTGGCCATCAGCCACCAGCGACGGGTTCGCGAGGACTCCGAATCGCCAATTTTCAATCCGCAAATGTAATCCACCAAGGTGGACAGCGCAATCAGGGAAAGAAATCTCCAGTCCCACCAGCCGTAAAAGATATAGCTGGCTACCAGCAGCATCAGGTTCTGCACCCGATGCGAAAGCACCAGGTACAGACCATATACTAGAACAAAAAACAGGATGAATTCGAGCGAGTTGAATAACATTACAAAACCGGAACGGGCGACTTCTGCCTTTGAAGATGAGACTCGATGATCCGTTGGTAATAGGCGATCAGCTCCGGGACTTTCCGGTCCGGGTGCAATTCCTCTATTCTCTCCTGAGCGGCCTGTCCTATCTGTTCACGTTGTTCTGGCTCCAGTTCCCAGGCTTTGATCAAACCTTCCGCCAAAGCGGTGACATTTCCCGGCTCGACCAGAACTCCGGACTGCCCCGATTCGATCAGCTGTTCAAAACAGGTGCCTGTTGTTGCCACCACGGTCCGCCCCAGTGCCATCGCCTCCAGGCAGGTATTGGGCAGGTTATCCATCAGCGAAGGCAAGGCTACGATGCGTGCATTTCTGATCAGAGGATAAAGTTGCTGATGCCTCAACGACCCCAGCAGATGCACCCGATCGGAAAACTCAGCAGTCTGCCGACGTATAAAATCCGGCATCGGATCGCCATCTGGCGACGGTCCATTCCCTCCGACGAAAATCGCATGGGCTTCCGGATATCTGAACAGCAGTTGAGGCAACGCCTGGGCCAGGAGATGAGTCCCTTTCATCTGCGTCATCCGGCCAAAGAACAGCAGATACTCTTTTCCAGCGCACACCTCCTGAAAAACCGAGTAATCCTCTTCCGGCTCTTCGAGATAAAAAGGTGTTTCGATCACATTCACTTTTGGAACCCGATAATTCTCCTCAGTCAGCCGGGCAACGTAACTGGTCGGGGCATACAGGTGTGGAAAAGATTCAATCACGACCCGCTCCATCCACCAGCGGGTTTTCGTCGCTCGATTCTGCTCAACACCGGCCGCTGTATCCCACACCGGACGATAACTGGATAGTCGCATGACACGGGGAACGTGTTTGAGTCCGCGAAAGAACAGTCCGACTCCCAGGACGTTTGCCGCCTGAATCAGGTCAAACGGAGTTTTCTGTTGTGCCCGCTTCCAGCGAACCCACAGACTCCAGGCAGCCTTCAGATCCTGATAGGGGGCATAGAGCGAACGGGGGCACAAGCCATCAATCCGATCGAGCCGCATCTTCCGATCCCATAACGGCACCACCCGATGAACCGTGACTCCGCGATGATCAATCACTTCGTTGCCAGCCATGCTCCGCGTAAAAACATGGACCTCATGACCACGATCCGCCAGAGCGGTCGTAATCCGTCCCAGATAATTAGCCAGCCCGCCACTGAAGGTTTCTTCGGTTACGTATTCATTAGTGATAAAGGCGATACGCATCAATTCAGACTTGGCGCTCGCCGTTCGAGTTCGTTCAGCTTTTCAGCAACAAACATGGTGTAACGTTCTGCAGCGGGACGTGTGACGTGATCGACACGCTCCAGTTCGGATGGGGAGACCTTAAAGATCTCGTCGACAATTGCATCCAAAGGCAACTGTTTCACTTCAATATTCAGCAGGCTACGCAACCGTGCTGAATATTCCTGAAAAGAATCACTTCCAGCAAGTTCTGCATCCAATGGCGAATTGAAAACCACCAGTCGGATCTGATTCTGCTGACACAGGTCTACCAATCGTGCAAAAGCAGAACGGTTCAGATCAGATAAGGTTTCCTTCTGTTCTTTCAACTGCTCCAGATGATCTTCTCTATCCTTACGAACCATTTCTGGCATTGCCTCCTGACAAGCCCGGAAACCGAACGAGTCATATCGTTGTGCATGCCTGGTGATTGAATACTCATCGAAAAAGACAAATGGATCCTTCCGGAACATATCGAGAGTGTATCGACGGGAAATAATTGGCAATTGCTGATTGAGCCAGACTTGTCCCAGCCATTTCCAGTCAATCAGCCCCAGAGAAGACCGCTGCCGCCAGGATGCAATGCTGAGAGGAATCTGTTGCAGTGAGCCTGTTTCGGGATTTCCCCGACTCCAGATATCATAAACATGCACCAGCACGAGATAACGAGGTGGCTGATGGAGTTCGAGATAACGCTCCAGCATCCAGACATCATCCACCAGCAGCAAATCTCCAAACGTGCAGGTATTCAGAGCGGTAAGACCTGTGTTTTTATAGATGATTTCAGGAACGACTCCCTGATCGCCGCTGGAATCACCAAGAATCAGAACCTGACATTCTCGATCTGGCTGCTGGATCAGAGACCACTTGTAATCAACCTGGTACTTGCCGAAGTTAGCTTCATAGCGAGTCAGGAATACTGCATATCCCCAGTTGATGATCAGAACAATGCCCAGCAAAGCTGCTGAGCTGATCCCGAGATATCGCCATTCGGTAGCAGGCAAGTGCCATGCTTTTCGAATAACAGTCCCATCAAACAACCGTTCCACTGAGCTCAAATAACTCTCGCTTCAGAATTCGATATTCTTGATGGGTCTGTCATGATGCTTCTGAATTACTCCCACATATTTGGTCACGCCTGAAGCCTGAGGAGTTTCAACAACAATTGGCCGATGACTGACCAGCCGACTGAAATGAGCGAAGGCCAGGTTGTCATCAATGTCATCAGAGATAAACAGGCCACCTACACGAAGAGAATCCCAGAGTAATGGATAAGACTCCATTCTAGCCCGATAAGATTTTGCACTATCGTAATGAACCAGATCAAGCAACTGCAATTCTGACAGAGCTTTAGGGATTGCCGTGCGGTCTTCCTCTGGAATGAGCTTCCAGAATCGCTTTAAGGTTTCTGGAACTGCACATCCAACATATCGTTCATCCCCTTCATACTTTGAATAATGCAGATTTGTGCTTATCAATCGCCCCTTATTCTGGTCAGCCAGGGCCAGCAGTATTGAAAGTGAGGACCAG
>JAGQQT010000542.1 GCA_020426065.1 Planctomycetaceae bacterium
TGAGAGTTACGATTCAGCCAGTAGAGTTCTGCAGAAATCCGCGGGCGAGTCCTTCGTAATCCTGTCCCTGAAACATCCCGTACGGTGTGATGGTCTCTCTCAGACGGCAGTAATCTAAAACCGAACTGTTGATGTTGTGTGAAACCAGAGCGAAAATCCGAACAACGCTCTTGATTTCTGAATCGACCTGCTTCCTGAAGGTTGATTCCTGTCAGAACATCACTGCTCTGATGCGGGCAGATGATAGGACTCAAAGCGAATAGCTCGCCAAGAAATTGTTAACATTGTGTGAGCATTGCTGCCGCTCCACCTCTACCCAGTTTCACATTCCTCCGTTTTTCACTTGAAAAACCCCTGTTTTGAGCCACGATCCCACTGAAAAGTGGATGTCCATGGGCAGGATTTTTTGGCAGCAGATCGTTAAGATGGAGGTTTCCATTAACATTTCAGGTTCTGAAACTGGGGAGATGACTGCTGATGTCGGTAAATTACGAGCGAGAACTGAGTGTGGCCATTGAAGCCGTGACGGAAGCTGCCCGTCTGTGCCGGGCGATCAGTGAATCCATCTCGCCCGAAACAATGGAAAAACAGGACCGCTCTCCGGTCACAATTGCCGACTACGGGGCCCAGGCAATTGTCAGTCGAGTTCTGGAAGCCGCATTCACCAATGATCCGATCATTGGCGAGGAAGACGCGGGTGAACTGCGGGATCCTGCACAGGCTCCCTTTCTGGAAGCGTTGAGAGCGGAGTACGCCCGTTACGACTGGCAGCCTTCTGCTGACGAAATCGTCCGGCTCATCGATCGCTGTGGCCAGCAGGAGTATTGCAGCCGGTTCTGGACACTGGACCCGATCGACGGGACTAAAGGTTTTCTCCGCAAGGAACAATATGCCGTTTCCCTGGCGCTGATTGTGGATGGTGAAATTGTTGTGGCAGCTGTCGGCTGTCCTAACCTGGGAACATCTGTGGATGAAAGCGTGACCGAATCGGGCGGCACACTGTTTACAGCCATACGAGGTCAGGGAACCTTGCAGCGAAGCCTGAATGAGCAGACCACAACCCGACCTGTAAAAGTCAGCTCGCAATCGGATCTGACTCAGATGCGATTTTGTGAATCAGTGGAATCGGGACACAGCTCACATGATCATTCCGCACAGGCCAAAGAGATCCTTGGCATTCAGGCAGAGCCGGTCCGGCTGGACAGCCAGGCAAAATACGGCGTGGTTGCCCGGGGCGAAGCGGAAATTTACCTGCGTCTGCCAACCCGTCCCGGATACCAGGAAAAGATCTGGGATCATGCAGGGGGCGTACTGGTTGTGGAAGAGGCCGGAGGACGCGTGTCTGATGTCACCGGAAAGCCGCTCGACTTTCGACGTGGCGCAAAGTTAACCGAAAACCGGGGAGTGGTGGTCACGAACGGAACCTGTCATGACCGTGTCATTGAAGTCCTGAAACAGGTTGGTGTTCAATAAGCATTGCGTTTCTGGATGGTAGACGGATCAAAACACAGAGTCAGATCAGTTGAAGTTCGCAACAGGTATCTGAAGCCGGAAAACTGGAATTGATGTTGCAGCGGATGATCTGCTGAAGGATGGATCGCACAATGACCTGGGAAATCGGCTTCACGCTGGCCGTCGTGTTTGGTTCAATCGTGGCCATGATTCGCTCCAGAATTGGACCGGATCTGATTCTGATCTCCGCTTTGGCCTTTTTGCTGCTGGCCGGAATTGTGGATGCCGAACAGGCTCTGAAAGGATTTGCCAATCCCGGCCTGTTTACGGTAGGCGTCCTGTTTGTTGTAGCGGAAGGGCTGACACAAACAGGTGCCATTAACGGGATTGTCCAGCGAGTGCTGGGGCATCCTAAATCTGCTTCCGCTGGCCTGATTCGCATGATGTTTCCCGCAGCGTTCATGTCTGCCTTCATCAATAACACCCCAGTTGTGGCAATGCTTTTACCCGTGGTGAATGACTGGGCCAAGAAATGCGGGTATTCGGTTTCCCGTTTTTTATTGCCGCTCAGTTTCGCCACCATCCTGGGTGGAATCTGTACGATTTTCGGGACCAGTACCACCCTCATTCTGAACGGCTGGTACCAGATGGAAGGGTATCGGCCCATCGGTCTTTTCGAAATTGCCTGGGTGGGATTCCCTCTCACGATCATCGGACTTCTCTTTTTACTTATCACCAGTGGCTGGTTGCTGCCTCAGCGGGTCTCTGCGGAAACCCAGTTTGATGATCCGCGTGAATACACAATCGAAATGATTGTCGATGAGGCCAGTCCCCTGGTTGGGAAGTCAATCGGAGAAGCTGGCTTGCGTTCGCTGCCCGGCCTGTATCTGATGGAAATTGCCCGCGATGACGAACTGATTGCAGCCGTCTCCCCCGAACGACGAGTGATGGCCGGAGACCGCCTGATCTTTGTGGGAGTAGTGGAATCGATCAAGGACCTGCAGAAAATCGCGGGCCTCAAACCAGCCACGAACCAGGTCTTCAAACTGGACAGTCCCCGCTCACAACGCTGCCTGATTGAAGCAGTTGTGTCCAACACCTGCCCGGCAGTGCATCAGACGATTCGGGATGTCCATTTCCGCACGCAATACAATGCGGTCGTGATTGCGGTTTCTCGAAACGGTCATCGGATCCGCGGGAAAATTGGCGATATCATCCTGCAGCCGGGGGATACACTGCTGCTCGAAGCCCATCCTTCGTTTGCGGACATTCATCGAAACAGCCGCGACTTTTTCCTGGTCAGTCGCGTGGAAGATTCCTCTCCCCTGAGGCATGAGCAGGCCTGGATGGCCCAGGTGATTCTGGGAATCATGATCATCACGGCCACCATGCTCAACTTCGGGATGCTGAAAGCTTCCCTGTTTGCTGCTCTGCTGATGCTGCTGAGCCGATGTGTGCGGGCATCCGAAGCCAAAAGCTCGATTGAGTGGTCTGTCCTGCTGACGATTGGAGCGGGGATTGGACTGGGTACCGCCATGGAAACCAGCAAAGCCGCAGAATGGATTGCCCAGACCGTGATCGGAATGGCCGGGGAATCCCCACTGGTGATTCTCACTCTGGTTTATGGCATGACCATGATTCTGACGAATCTTATTACTGCCAAAGCGGCCGGGATGCTGATTTTGCCAATCGCCATTCAAAGTGCGAA
>JAGQQT010000543.1 GCA_020426065.1 Planctomycetaceae bacterium
CGTTCCAGGCAAATCTGCTGAAAGCTATTTGTGGGAACGCATTGCCACCGATGAAATGCCTCCCAAACATCCTCTCACACAGGAAGAGAAGCTTCTCCTGAAAGAATGGATTGACCAGGGAGCCAGGTGGGATGGGGAACGAATTGATCCGTTTGCATTCACAACAGAATCCCGTGCAGGTTATGACTGGTGGGCTCTCCAGCCGTTGAAATCCCAGAATATCCCAGCTGAATTTCAGGGACTGCATCCGGTGGATGCCTTTGTGCGCAACAAACTGGCAGAACAAAACCTTCAACCTTCGCCACGGGCAGATCGCAGAACAGTCATTCGGCGTTTGAGTTACGATTTACTCGGCCTCGCTCCGCTCCCGGAGGAAGTTCGGGCCTTTGAAGCTGATCAGTCCGCGAATGCTTACGAAAACCTTGTCGATCGGATGCTCGCATCGCCGCATTATGGAGAGCGTTGGGCGAGACACTGGCTTGATCTGGCACGGTTTGGGGAAAGCCACGGATTTGAGCGGGATCACATTCGAGACAATTCCTGGCCCTATCGGGACTGGGTGATCAATGCCTTCAATTCTGACCTCCCTTACGATCAGTTTGCCCGCCTGCAGATTGCCGGAGATATACTTCTGCCCGGGGATTCTGAGGCTCTGACCGCCACAGGATTCCTGGTTGCCGGACCTTACGACCAGGTCGGGCAGAGTCAGCAATCCAAAGCGATGCGTGCGGTTGTCCGACAGGATGAGATGGAAGACTATCTCGGCACCCTCGGGCAGACCTTTCTTGGTTTAACAGTCAACTGTGCCCGCTGTCACGATCACAAGTTTGATCCCATCACGCAAACCGACTACTACCGCATGTCTTCTGCCCTGGCAGGTGTTGCTCCAGGCGAACGTCCAAGAAAAACGCCCGAACTGCAACAACAGATTGTGGTACTCAGGCAAAAGCTCGATCAGGTTCATTCCTCAATCTCCGGCCTGCTCGACCCCGTACGAGAGCAGATTCTGGCCGAGCGAAAACAGAAAACTTCAGTGGAAAACGTTCCGTTGCCGATTGCTCGCTGGACTTTCGACAACGATTTGCAGGATGAAATCGGCATCCTGCATGGGACTGCTCATGGTGAAGCCAGGATCGAAAACGGCCAACTGGTTCTGGATGGACAGACGGCCTATGTTTCAACCGTTCCGTTGGCCAGTTCGTTGAAAGCAAAAACACTGGAAGCCTGGGTGCAACTGGCTAATCTGACGCAGCGCGGAGGAGGTGTCGTCTCGGTGCAAACGACGGATGGAGTCCTGTTTGACGCCATCGTCTTTGGTGAACGCGAACCGGGACGCTGGATGGCTGGCAGCAATGGCTTTGTGCGGACACAACCATTTCAGGGTGAGCCGGAGAGTGAAGCAGACAAGTCTCTCGTCCATGTCGCAATCGTGTACGACGAGCAGGGCAACATCCAGGGATACCGTAACGGGGAACCTTACGGACAGCCTTACAAAAGTGAGGGGCCGCAGGAGTTCAACGCGGGTGAGTTTCAGATTCTGTTCGGATTGCGACACGGGACCAGTGTGGGGGGAAATCGGTTACTGGCGGGACGCATTGAGCAGGCTCAGATCTATGATCGGGCGCTGACCGCTGACGAGATTGCTCTGACCGCAGGACTGTTCAACATCCTCACTCGAAAACAACTGGTGGCTAAACTGGCGGCAGATCAGCAGCAGCGACTCGCTGAACTGGAGCAGGAAGACGCTCAACTCAACGCACAGATTCGCGACCTCAGTACACAAAAGGTCTACGCGATCTCTCCTCGCCCGCCTGGCTCCACACATGTTTTATTACGAGGAAACCCGGGCACACCTGCGGAAGAAGTTCGGGCAGGAGGGATTGCCTCCTTGTCTGAGGTTCCAGCAGATTTCGGGCTGCCTGCCGAGGCTTCTGATGCGGACCGCCGGAAGGCATTGGCGGAATGGATTGCCAATGAACACAATCCGCTGTTTGCGCGTGTGATTGTGAATCGGCTGTGGCACTACCATTTCGGTGCTGGGATTGTCAGGACCCCCAATGATTTTGGTTTTAACGGATCACGTCCTACTCATCCGGAACTGCTGGATTTCCTCGCTCGCTATCTCGTCGACCACAACTGGAGTCTGAAAGCAGTTCATCGCCTGATTGTGACTTCGGAAACGTATCAGCAATCCTCTGCACCGAATGCAGAGGGGATGAAAGCCGATGCGGGAAATCAGTGGTTGTGGCGGTACGCTCCCCAGCGGTTGGAAGCAGAAGTGATTCGTGATTCCATGCTGCGTGTCACGGGTACGCTCAATCCTCAAATGGGAGGACCCTCATATCGCAACTTTGACACGTATGTTCACAATTCTCAGTTTTACGAGATGCAGGACAAGACGGGGCCGGAATATCATCGACGCACCATCTATCGGATGTGGATTCGCTCGGGACGGAATCGGTTTCTCGATGCCTTCGATTGTCCCGATCCTTCCACCACTACACCTGCTCGTGCCGTCACTACTACGCCCACACAATCGTTGAGTCTGCTGAATAATTCGTTCGTTCTACGCATGTCGGATGAGCTGACAGAAAAAATCACAGGGGCTGGTCATCAAACCCCTGATACCCAGGTCACGGCCGCTTACCAGCTTCTTTTTCAGCGGGACCCGTATCCCGAGGAACAACGGATTGCAGAACCTTTTGTGAGGCAGCATGGATTGCCGGCCCTGGCCCGCATCCTGTTCAATACCAATGAATTTCTCTTTGCAGAATAATACCCAGTTGTTCTGTAATCAGGCTGCCAGATGGATTCCCGCATGATCAATCAACATCACTCAAGAAGAGACTTCCTCTCCTGGACCGGTCACGGGCTCGGTTCGGCTGCCCTGGCCACGTTGTTGCTGCAGGAGGGCACTGTTTCTGCAGGCCAGACTCCTCCACAGGCCAGAGATCCCTGGCCCCATTTCGAAGCCCCCGCCAAACGGGTGATTCATATTTGTGCCTGCGGTGGAGTCAGTCAGGTCGATTCGTTTGATTACAAGCCGACTCTTGAAAAATATCATGGCCAGAAATATGGCGGTATTGATGCTGCCGACGTCTTCTTTGGCCAGATTGGATTGCTGCGTCAGAGTGACTGGAAGTTCCGCCAGCGTGGACA
>JAGQQT010000544.1 GCA_020426065.1 Planctomycetaceae bacterium
CTGACCGGATCGCTGACGAGAAGGAGATTAGGGCGTCGAAGCAGTTCCCGTACCAGTACTTTGCTGCGTACTTGAATGCGGATGACAACATTCCGCAGAAGATCAAGACGGCACTGCATAAGGCAGCCGAGATCGCTTGTGGGAACGTACCGGAGTTGCCGGGACCGGTGTTAATTGGTCTGGATACGTCTGGATCGATGAGCAGCGCGGTAACGGGACATCGTGGACGAGGTGCTACTTCGAAGATGCGATGCATCGACGTGGCCGCACTGTTCGCCGCAGCGATCCTGCGACGCAACCCAGAGAGCGTTGTGATTCCGTTCGATACCCAGGCGTTTAACGTCCGGGTCGATCCGTCCGATTCGATTCTGAGCCTGTCTGAACGACTGGCAAATTATGGAGGCGGTGGAACAGACTGTTCGCTGCCGCTGCAGATGGCAAACGCGAAGTATTCCCGGCGGAAGTTTGCGGGGGCCGTGCTGGTCAGCGACAACGAAAGCTGGATGTACCAGGGTCGTCCGTACTACGGTGGACCAAAGGGTGAGACGGGCGTCATGGCGCAGTGGCAGAAGTTTTGCGAGAATCAGCGAAAGTTCGCAACGCGAGAGCAAACTGCTCTCGGCGGGCCAAAGCTGATCTGCATCGATCTGCAGCCGTACCAGACGACGCAGGCTCCGGAACGGAGCGAGATCCTGAACATCGGCGGCTTCAGTGACGCCGTGTTCGAAGTAATCGCCGCGTTTCTGTCCGGCGATAGCGGCCGCTTCGTGGCCGAAGTCGAAGCGACGGAACTGTAATCCGTTCGGTCAGCACCAATCGCACCCCTGGTTCGAGCAATCGGACCGGGGGTGTTTTTTCGAGCGGCTACCTCTACCTGCCAGATGGCCCCGATAATTCTCCACCGGCAAAAGCAGGTTCCCTGCTAAACTTCTGACCTGCTATTTTGACAACTGAAACGCTGCCCAGGCGGTCCACCATTCCTGGTCGACATTACTGTTTCCATAAGCTTGCAGAGTCCAGAGAAGACTGGGATTCGACGGGTCGATACAGGTTGCCGAGTAGTGACTCCAGTTGACGGACCGCTGGCCGTCATAGCGATAGACTGCCGTTCCCGGAACCGCTCGAACCGGTTTTCGCATCGTATTGACGGGGTCATTCACACCATGCATCATCACATAGACCGATGGAAATTCAGATTGAGATGTCCCTGTGCATCCAATTCCGATATTGCCCTGGCTGTCCACCGCAATGGAGGGATAGATGTAGTCGCGATCGGGCGAATCGATGAATCCCTCCTGAAGTAATGCTCCATCGTGGATCCGCACTTGATACCAGAGAATTCCCGGACGTGAATCGATGGATCGTTTTGCTCCATTGCAGCCATAGACACTTCCGTTGCGCACGAAGACGCTGTCCAACCGTCGTCCACCACCTCCCGCTCTCAGCCTGGGTCCAGGTTCTGGTTGAAAAGCTTCCATTGCGGGTGTGGAATTATTGGGCGTCAGATAATCACGGTTCAGTGGAATGGTTCGGGCAGCCGAAAGATGGGCCTTCCCTTTCGACCAGGTTACCTCGTAGAGATACAGTTCGCTGCAGACACCATCAAAAAACTGATTTGCCAAGAGAATCATCGGTGCTTCTGCCGGCTTCGCAGGATCGGGATCCAGAGCGGGCATTGTACTGAACTGCAGATGCTCAAACATCTGGCCATGTGAGATCACAGGTCCGCTCTCTGCAAGCACGTCATGCTTGGGAAGGACATAGCAGTTTGTCCCTTTGCTGAAATCAGAATGCCCGTTACACGAGCAGACATATAATCCGTTTCGATCCACTCCCAGTTTCATGTAGGGATTGATCCGAGGTAATGGCAACTTCACCCCCCGCCAGACCTCAAGCGGATTGGAGCTTGATGAGACCGCGAGAAAACAGTCCGGCTCGGTCGTTCCCGCTGCACAGGTAAACCAGCGTTGTGAGAGCGGGTCGTAGAGGATACGGGCATCGTTGGCATTGGACTGGGGGATCCACTGACCAGTCGGTTCGACCTGTTGCCAGAACGCATCGGAAGTCAGTCGTTGGAGGATTTTCCCGGTTGTTTTGTCATGCACGACAAAATGTGCGACATCGAAATCAACGACATGGGCTGGACCGACTGCTCCCGCAACATCAATCGTCTGCTTCCAGCCGGTCCCCTTGTTTCCGGGAAAGGATCGCAGAACAGTCACATCCTGAGAAAAGGCCTCTGTTGCCTGAAAGAACGCGCACGATAGACAAATCAGAACAATATTCGCCTTCATTCTTCTTCTCCGGTGGACTGATCCCAACTATCCGTCAATCACTTACCTGGTGACTTCCCCCAATCTGGCTGATACCAACCATACGCGACCAAGGTTTTGAATACGACTGTACGGCAAGAGGTTGTAAACTTGTTGCTGGACATCCAAAAAAGTGTCTCGTGAACCTGAAGCTGGCACAACTTGTCACAGATGAAATGAGAATCACATCTTTCAACAATGAACCGAATTCGGTGATCCCATTCCTCAATGCAGGCAGGGGTCAAGACTCTTTCTACGTCGATCGGCTCCCTGTCCATGTTGGGCAGTTATCAGGTCTCCCGGACGAGCTTGACGCCATTATCGCCACAGCTGATCTGCAGGGACGGGAACAATTCCAGAAGGGAGTGGGATTTCCTCCCCGACTGCTGGGAGAGGTGCTGCCTGAGCAACTGGTGTCGGAACTGCTACCAGAACTGAATGTCTTGCCAGAACGAACTGGCATCATCCTGGCTGGTGATTTCTATACTGTTCCGAACCTCGACAAGCGGGGTGGCTCAGGTGATGTCACGGACGTCTGGCAGGCTTTTGCCAGGCACTTCAAATGGGTGGTCGGAGTCGCAGGCAATCATGACATGTATGGCAGCTCCGTGTCTCCCACTCATCGACTGGCAGGAAACGCTCACTATCTGGACGCGAAATCTACTGCCGTCGATAGCATTACATTCGCAGGCATTGGAGGTATCGTCGGGAATCCCGGGAAACCGCATCGCAAGACCGATGATGAATTTGTAACGCACATCGAAACTCTCGTTCAGCCAGCTCCAGACATCCTGGTCATGCACGACGGACCGGA
>JAGQQT010000545.1 GCA_020426065.1 Planctomycetaceae bacterium
ATCTCATAATCTCCCAGAGCACCGATGGACGAGCGACGCTTGTAGCAGAGGGCGCGTGCGAAGTTGCATTCACCAATTCCGCCCGCTTCGATGAATGCGACTGCATCCTGAACGGCTTTGCTGGAACGGCACTGAGTACCTACCTGGCACATCTTGTCATATTTACGAGAGGCAGAAATCAGAGCCCGACCTTCCTGAATGGTCTGGCAGACTGGTTTTTCCACATAAGCATCTTTCCCGGCCTGCATAGCCCATACACCACACAGAGCGTGCCAGTGGTTAGGGGTGGCTGTGGATACGATATCGATGCTCTTGTCATCGAAGGCCTGACGCATGTCTGTATAAAACTTGGGGCGTTGCCCCTGTTTTTTCTCCACGGTATCGCACTTGGACTGGCCGTTCTTTTCATCGGCATCGACAATCGCGACGATGTCTGTGCGGTCATCTGCCAGATAGCCGCCTACATGAGAACTGCCTCGTCCGCCGGCCCCCACCACTACAACCGCCAGTTTATCGTTAGCACTTTTGGCACTGACCAACTGGGGAGCCACAAACAGCCCCGCACTGAGTGCAGCGGAGGTTTTAACAAAATCACGACGACTCAAACCCGACATGGAAAACTCCTGTATATGAGGATGGCGTGGGACGCATGCCGCTCGGCAGCGTGAAGGGGCAGGCATTCACATAATCAATCGCTGATTTTAGCCCCCGTTCCGTGTGGATTTCAATTGCCGGGCTGCGCTTTCTGCCGCATTCAACAAAAACATCCCCCGCAGAATCGAGTCTGCGGGGGATGGGATTTTCAGGTTCGCCGTCAGAATTACTTCAGGAACTCGGCGGCTTCTTCAAAGAAGGAGTTATCCAGTTCCCGCATTTTGTCGACCGCGTCCTTCAGTTCAACGGCGACAATCTTGGTCCCTCGCAGAGCAACCATCTTGCCGAACTCTTTCTTCAGGACCAGATGCCCGGCATGCACGCCCAGACGGGTGCCCAGAACACGGTCAAATGCGGATGGTGTGCCCCCACGCTGCAGGTGGCCCAGGGTGACCGAACGGGTTTCGACACCCATCCGACTTTCGATGATTTTTGCCACGTGATCGCCAATTCCGCCGAGTTTCACGTGTCCAAAGTCATCCACTTCCTGATCTTTGGTGACGTAACCGCCATCGCTGTTCAGTTTGGCCCCTTCACTGACGATGACCAGGCCATATTTCTTGCCCCCATCGCGACGCTTCTGGAGCACGCGGAGCATTTCATCCAGATTGACTTCCCGTTCCGGAACCATGAAGTAATCGGCTCCGGAAGCAATCGCTGAGTAGCAGGCAATCCAGCCAGCGTGACGCCCCATCACTTCGATAACCAGAATTCGACGATGGGATTCGGCGGTCGTGCGGAGGCGATCGGTCGCTTCCATCACGATGTTGATACAGGTATCGAAGCCGAAAGTCTGATCAGTTGCCGACAGGTCGTTATCGATTGTCTTGGGACAACCAACAGTTGCCAGGCCTTTCTCATGATACAGACGGCTGGCTACGCCCAGTGTGTCATCTCCACCAATCGCAACCAGTGCATCCAGGCCGAGCTTCTTGAATGTTTCGACAACCTGATCTGCATCTGCTTCGTTTTTGAAGGGGTTAGTCCGGGAAGACCCCAGGATCGTGCCCCCTTTGTCGATGATCGGATCGGTCACGGCAGGAGTCAGGGGAATATGATTTCCCTCCATCGCTCCTCGCCAGCCTTCCAGCAGGCCGACACACTCGCCACCCGCATTATCGATGACTTTCACCACGCCCCGGATGACGGCGTTCAGACCCGGGCAGTCTCCCCCACCGGTCAGCAATGCAACTTTCATGTTTATGGTTCCTTATTGTGATCGTTCAAAACGATGTTCAAAGCAGTTCTTTTCCGTTGCGAGCGACTCGCAGCGAGCGGAAGCATAGCGAATGCTCCGTCGGTTTTCAAAACGTTCGTTCGAGAAAGGTCGTATCCATTTTCCCTTCTTTGAACGCCGAATGCGATAACACCCGCTGTGCCAACGGGATGGTCGTTTTCACTCCTTCAATCACGAACTCATCCAGCGCTTTGGACAGGCAGGCAATCGCCTCTTCGCGGGTCGGACGGTGGATGATCAGTTTGCCGATCATGGAGTCGTAATAAGGGCTGATGGTGTAGCCTTCATGGACGTGGGAATCAAAACGCACACCCAGTCCACCCGGTACTCGCAGCTTGGTGATTTTTCCCGGACAGCCCCGGTAATCATTTTCCGGGTCCTCGGCATTGATCCGAACTTCAATGGCGGCACCCTGAGTGCGAATATTCCGCTGCTTGACGCTGAGAGGTTCCCCGGCTGCCACCCGGATCTGCTCCTTGATCAGGTCCACTCCCGTGACCATTTCCGTGACGGGATGTTCGACCTGGATACGGGCGTTGACTTCAATGAAGTAGAACTGGTGATCCTTGTCGACAATAAATTCAACAGTTCCCGCATTGTAATAGCCGCACGTTTTCACCAGGCGCACTGCGGATTTGCAGATGTCTTCCCGCACCGATTTTGGCAGGTTGGGAGCAGGACTTTCTTCGATCAGCTTCTGATGTTTTCGCTGGGTGGAACAGTCCCGTTCCCAGAGATGGACACAGTTCCCGTGCTGATCAGCAAGAATTTGAACTTCGACGTGGCGGGGACGTTCGATGTATTTTTCCAGGTAAACGCCCGGGTTTTTGAATGCTTTATCCGCTTCCTGACGGGCGGCACTGAAACCGGATTTGAGCGAGATTTCGTTCATCGCAACCCGCATCCCCTTGCCACCGCCTCCGGCGGTTGCCTTGATCAGCACCGGATATCCGATTTTGGCGGCCACTTCGAGAGCGGTCTTCTCGTCTGTCACCAGGCCATCGCTGCCGGGAACCAGATTGACTCTGGCCTCAGCGGCGATTTTCCTGGCGGAGACTTTATCCCCGAGATTCTCCATGGCGACGTGCGGGGGACCGATGAATTCAATGCTGCATTCGCGACAGACTTCAGCGAAGTGAGCATTTTCAGCCAGGAAGCCGTAGCCGGGATGAATGGCCTGGACATTGCCGATCTCGGCAGCAGAGATGATCCGGTCAATTAAAAGATAACTGT
>JAGQQT010000546.1 GCA_020426065.1 Planctomycetaceae bacterium
TGCCCCGCATGCCTCCGAAGAAGACGTAGATCAGCACCACGATTGAAATCACGAGCGATCCCAGCCAGGGCGGAACCCCATAATCATAAATGGCGAAGGCGTTATCGAAAGCGCCTTCTGTCACCGCGTTGACCACAATCCCGGATGAGATCACGCCAATCAACAGATACGGAATCACGAGGCAGACCAGCACCGGAAACAGGATCACGCCAATCTTGTCGCTTTCGAGCCGGTCCCGGAAATACTGAATCTGGGTTGTATAACCATACTTGCGTCCCAGTTGCCACAACTTTACGCCCAGCAGGAAAAAGCAGAGCGAGTGCACAATTCCAGAAGAAGAGGCGAGCATTCCATACACGCCAATCCCTTCCTTGTAAGCTTCCCCGCTCGAACCGACCAGGGCGAAGGCAGTCATCGTTGTTCCAAACAGCGACATCAGCAGCAGGAACGGGCCAATCGAATGGCTGGCCAGCATGTAGTCCTTGCTGGTTCCACTGAACAGTCTGCTTGCGAAGATCCCCAGGATCAACAGCAGTGCCAGGTAAACAATCAGTACGGACAGTTCTATCATGCTGCACCCCCTTCCTTTGATGAAGCCGGCGCCTCATCCAGCTCCTTTGGCCACAGAAAAATTGTGGCCAGAAACCAGGCGAAAGCGCCTCCCATCGAAATGCCACAATGATACAGCAGTCCGATTGGCATAAAGCCGAATACAAGGGTGGGATCACTCCAGTACCAGAAATCCTGATGGATGATGATCAACAGGATCACCAGTCCCCAAACAAGGTGTTTCATGATGATTTGTCCTGGCCGAATGAATTCGGCAGTGCCAGAGGGAACAGATTGAATTTCGAGGCGGGTTCATCCGAGTCAACCTGGGTATGCTCCGCCTGAAATCCCAGTAAGAGATTACCACAGGCGGAACACTTCAAGCCGAATCGAATGCCACTGACCATCAGAAACCGGGCAGGGAGCCTGGCAGAAATCAGTGGATTTTGATTCGCAGTGGAACTTCAGAGCTTACCAACATCACCCTGCAGATCAAAGCGCAGCAGATGTCTGAAGGCAATTTCAGGCATGAAACGGGCCACAATTCGTAACTCAGAGGGCACAATCACTGGCCCCGAAACACGCCATGACCGGCGATTTTCCCGTCTTTCATGTAAATCTGATTGCGGGTCTGAATCGCCACTTCCGGTTCATGTGTCACCATGATGATGGTCCGTCCCTCGGCATTGAGCTCTTTGAGCAGACGCATAATTTCTTCACCCGTCGCGGAATCCAGGTTCCCGGTCGGCTCATCGGCCATGATGATCTGCGGATCGTTAATCAGCGAGCGGGCAATGGCGACGCGCTGCTGCTGGCCCCCGGACAGCTGAAACGGTTTATGATCGAGCCGATCTCCCAGCCCCACCCGCTCAGCAATTCTAGTGGCACGCTCTTCATCCAGGGGTGAGATATCTTCTCCACTGGGACGATACTGCAAGGGGAGCAGAATGTTCTCCAGCACGGTGTACTGGGGAATGAGGTTGAAGGACTGAAAGATAAAGCCAATCAGTTCATTGCGGATGGACGACAGCTCGTTATCGGGGAGTTTCGAGACATCTTTCCCTGCCAGCAGATACTGACCTGATGTAGGGCGATCCAACGCTCCCATCAGATTGAGCATGGTACTTTTCCCGCTCCCGGAAGATCCCATGATTGCCAGGAAATCTCCCTCGGGGATATCGAGACTCACACCTTGCAGTGCCTTCACCACCACATCACCCAACTGGTAATGCTTGGTCAGTTCGATCAGTTGTGCAGCCAGCGCCATCGGCAAACCTTAGTGGGAAATCCTGAAGCTTATTCGCCGCGTGGCGGACGATTTGGCGGTCCACCTCCCGGACCGGGACGATTCCCGCGTGCTTCTCCTCCCTCAGGCCGCTTGCCCCCCTTCTGCTGGGGATTGCCGCCGTCTTGAGGCGGACCTCCACGATTGGGAGATTGCCCTCCGGGTGGTTGCACTGGTGCTCCCGGTGGCTTGAATCCACCTGGTTTTCCACCTTTCCCTTCCGCTCCCATCTGAGCGGCCATTTTCTCTTCGAGAGTTTTGATCTCTTCGGAAAACAGGGTCCGGGGAGACATCGCAACCTGTTCGCCCTGGGAAACTCCATCCAGAACTTCAATGTCCGTATCGTTGGATTTGCCCACTTTGACTTTGCGTCGATCCATCTTCTTGTCGGTGACCACCCAGGCGTAGTAATCCCGGCCAATCTGGACAATCGACTGCAGCGGAATCTGCAGGACATCGGTGCGGTCTTCCACAATCACTTCAAATTCGGCGGACAGACCGGGACGGAGCAGGCTGACCCGTTCCGGTGGATCTGTCAGGTTAATTGCGACCTGATACTCCTTGATGTCGTAGTTGGGGAAGGATCCGGAGAGCGGCACGGAAGAAATCGCGGAAACTTCTCCATGGAATTCTTCACCCGGCTGGGCATCGGCACGAATGATAACTTCCTGCCCCAATGCCAGCTGGCTGATTTTGGATTCGTGAATCTTGGCGTCGATTTTCATCCGAGTCATATCGGGAATCTTGACAATGGCCTGGCGTTCCCGGACGGTCGCTCCCTGATAGATTTCTGCCTCGGTAGATGACCCCCGGCGGGAGGCATTGGAGTTGGCGTAAACAATCTGACCATCCTGCGGAGCCCGCATCACGCACAGCTCAATCTGTTTCAGCCAGTCTTCGTATCGCTGTTTTTCTACAGCCAGAGTCAACCGACTGGATTCGTATTCTGCTTCCGCCTTGGACATGGCGGCATTTGTCTGTCGCTTCACACGATCCTGTTCCCGAACCAGTTCGGTTGCATCCGCTTCCAACTCACGAATCATTCGCTTCGAGGTGAAGTTTTCCAGCACACGCAGATTTTCACGCTCAACACGTAACTCAATCTCTGCCTGAGTCATGGCAATCCGCTCAGCTTCCAGATCGGATTGACTGCGATACCCTTTTTTGGCCAGACGTTTGGTGAACTCGTAAGATTCCTGCTTCCGGGCCAGCTGTTCTTCTTTCAGGCGGATCTGTCCCAGAATTTTATCCCGCTCCTGAGGCAGCTCCCCTTCCAGGTACTTATT
>JAGQQT010000547.1 GCA_020426065.1 Planctomycetaceae bacterium
GACATCGGCCAGTCCGCCGGACTTCCTCAGCTTCAGCAGCAGCAGGTTCCAGGTGTGCGGGTCTCCCGGTAGACCGAACTGCTCGCAAAGCTTGTGGAAAGCGGTCTGCAGTGTTTCATCCAGCAGGCAGCGGTCAATGGAGTACCCCTGATGCGTTGCCAGATAGGCCTCCCGGATTCCATGCAAAACCACAGCCAGTGTGTTTTTGGCGGTCTGTTCGGTCTGTTCGACGTTTCGCGGAGATCGTGCGGTCTTGCCGGACCAGGTTTGCGGGGCACTCATGGTCGGCTCGGCTGAGCCATCGAGCGGATCTCCGATGCGGATTTCCTGAAGTCGTGCTTCGCCACGTTTGACGTAGTCCTCGGACAGTTCGAAGCCAAGATAATTCCGGCTCAGCTTCCGGGCGACGGCCAGTGTGGTCGCACTCCCGGAAAACGGATCCAGGACCAGCTCTCCCGGAGAAGAACAGAAGCGGATGATTCGTCCCAGCAACTGCTCGGGCATCTGGCAGCCATGAAACCCCGCTCGCTCCTTGAACGTCCCCGCCACACGGGGGAAGTACCAGGTATCTTCTTCTGGGCGAAAACAGGAGTCCAGATCGTGCGGGCGGAGTGTCCAGGTCTGCTGATCATCCGGATGGAGATCGGCGACCGCATCAGCCGGGCGAATGATCCAGGTATCGTCCGGCAGCCGCCCCTTGGGATTGGCCCGCTTGTCGTTGTAAACGAGCTGACGGGCGGAAGGGATCCGGTTGTCGAGATCATCGCCATGAAAGGTGAACTGGGCGGGGTCTTTCACGAAGTAAAACAGGTGAGCGTGTGAGCGGCTGAATTTCTGCTGGCAGTTCACTCCGAAAGTGTAATACCAGATGACCCAACTGCGGCAGTGAAAGCCGATTTCGCGGGCAATCACCTTCAGTTCCGCCGCGTACTCATCCCCGATCGCGAGCCAGAAGGTGCCGTCGTTTTTGAGGACCCGATGCACTTCCCGCATCCACTCCCGCGACCAGTCCAGATACTGATGATCCTCGAGCTGATCCTCGTATTCATCGTAATCATAGCCGATATTGAACGGGGGATCGGCAAAGGCCAGATCCACGCAGCCTGACTCCAGAGCGGCAAAGCTCTTCAGACAATCTCCCTGGCGTATCTGATTCAGTCCAGCAATATCAACGGGGGGCATTCCAGTACCTGACTTCCTGTAACTCCTTGGCGGAGCTGGCATCCTACCAGAAAGCAATTCGGATCGATACCAGCGAGTCAAAGAGTTGCTCAGTCAGGCTCTTTTCGGGCCTGTTTTTTCGATTTGGGAGGTGGGGGTGGTCCGTGTCCATGGGCGCGATTGAAAACACCCCCAGCGCAGATGCAGGCCACTCCCGAACATCCGGCTGCACAGATCAGGCCGGTCATCGCAACCCGCTCGGTCACCTCGCTGGCAAACAGTAACCAGATCGTCACGCACTCGAACGGAATCACAACTCCACACACCAGAATAATCAGGGCGACCCTGGTGGCCTGCTGCAGGATCATTTCCTGCTGGTCGGGAGGGGAATCAGGATTCCCCTCCTCTTTCTTCGCCCTGGTCATGATTCGATCCCCGTTCAGATTGGGAGAGAAGCAGATTCAGCTGCTATTTCCCCAGATTGATCAGGACATGCGTGCCGGATTTGCCAGCCAGGGCAATGTCTACAAGTCCATCGCCGTTCAGGTCGGCAGTTCGAATCTGCAGACCAATCCCGACTTTGCCGGAGGTGTCGATATCGTGACGGACAAACTTCTGGGCCTTGGCATCCCAGTCGTAATAGTAAACTACTGCTGGTTCAGAACCACCGGGATCGCCGCCGTTGTGGGCACGGACCCGCTTGCCAGTGATCAGCTCGTCCTGGCCATCGCCATCAACATCGGCAAAGTGCAGGGCGTGAGCCTGGGAAAAGCTGCGGTCAATTTCGTGCTCAGTCCACTGGAGTGACCCTTTTTCATCACGTCCGGTGATTTCCCACCAGAAGATTCCGTAGTCATGACCTTTGGCCCAGATAATGTCGTTCTGGCCATCTCCGTTTAGGTCGCGAATGAGGCAAGGCACAGCGGCATGCCAGTCCATCCAGTCTGCGTGATAGGTCCACTCGGCTTTATCAGCATCAGCGGCGGGTTGTTCATACCAGCCCTGGCCTACCAGAATGTCCATCTTGCCATCGCCCGAAATATCGCCCACGGCCATGCCGTGTCCATTGGCACGCTCTCCCAGCGTCCAGCGGGTCAGTACGGGAGCCTGGACTTCCCGGGTCTCTTCTTTTTTCGCATTCGGGGCTGGCTTGAATGTTTCAGTCCGGGTTTCCACGCCCAGCTTCCAGGCGCAGAGAGGATTGGTTTTATTCCAGCTGTCCACCAGGAACTCCGGCTGATCATCCCCGTCCAGATCGACAAACAGATTTCCTTCATTCTGGCTCAACTGGCTGTCCACCAGAACGTGTCGCTTCCAGAGCTGTCCGAGACGCAGGCCTTCTTCTTTGGGGTTTTCGTACCAGCAGATCTCGGTCTGCAGGAAGGAGCCGGAGATCACATCCATCCAGCCGTCTTTGTTGACGTCGTAAGCAAAGTCCCCATTGCTGACCACATATCCATTCCAGTCCTCGATCGAGCGGAGTGGATGGGGAATGTATTCGGGTGCTTTAAACCAGTTTCGACCGGAAATGATGTCTGGCAGGCCGTCCTTGTCGACATCGGCAATGTCAATTCCCTCGTTGGCATCCACGGTGAGTCGCTGGGCCGTGAATTTCACCGGTCCATCAGCTGCGGGGGAGACTCCGCTCCAGAAGAGGAGTAAAGCTGCCGAAAATGAGGCATGGGTCCAGATTTTCATGAGACGATCCTGATTGTGAAGGAGGTTGGGTTGTGGGGGAGGAGCGAATGGTTTTGCCTCTTTCACATTAACCGGATTCGATGCAACTCGCAACGAATTGGTGTTCGGTGGCGATGGAAGTCAGAAACAGGTTGTGCCCCGAACCTTTTCAGCGGTAGCTGCGTCCTTTTTTTTCAGGGAGGATGAGTCTGCCCGGGATTGGACTTGCAACAGAAATCGAGTACGTTATAGTTCGCGGCTTGCGGAGGATTGTCCGTTT
>JAGQQT010000548.1 GCA_020426065.1 Planctomycetaceae bacterium
GATTATTCGCCCCGCTCCTGACAGCCCGTATGGTGTGGAGTTTCTGTTCCTGCAAGATGGAAAATTTATCCCTGTCCCGCTGGTGATGAAAAATAATCAAATCACTGCCTCGGTTAAAAAAGGGGATCTGGTGGCAGTCAAACTCTACAACAGTTCTGGATACGAAGCCGCTGCAGATGTGCTGGTCGATGGTCTCTCACGATTTATCACGGCCTCCAGTGAAGAAAATCGAAACTGTCTCGATCTCATCGAGAATGACAAGCCGCGACTGATTACCGGCTGGTACAAAGACAACCAGAGTGTGGATTCTTTTCGGGTGGGATCTTATTCCAGGAGCGTGGGATTTCAGTTTGATGCCGATCCCGGATCAGCGGGAACATTCACAATCGCGTTTCGCTCCGCCTGGAAGGAAGGGGCTCAGCCTCCGCCCAACGAACCTCCCAAAACACGAGGTCCTGGGATTGAGAGGGGACCGGAACGATTGGATCCTACCGTGAATGTCAAACGTGAAACCGGACGGGTTCGGGCCATTGTCAAAATCTATTACGACGAGTAATCCGGAATCACTTGCTTCTCATCCGAGTAATTGTGTGCATCCCGCCATGCAGCGGGTGAATGGATCAGGGATTGAAAGGAATTCTTGATGAGATCGCCTTACAGACTGTCCCTGAAATTGTTCTCCTTATTACTTGCATTTTTGCTCTGTCAAGTCAGCAGTCGGGGAGAAGAGGGGATTACGATTCGGAGCAACGGCTCCCAGACAACAGAGTCCATCCCTGACACAATGCTACTCCCTGATAATCCTTCTGCAGAGTTTCTCCGTTTCTCGAATCTGGGAGCCCTGCATACGGAGTGCGTCGCGGTCTCTCCGGATGGCAAACTGCTGGCAATTGGCTGCCAGCATGCAGGCGGTACACTGCAGGTCCGCTTGTGGAATCTGCGAACCGGAGAAGAGATCAAACGATTTGGTCTTCCTGTTGAAGGGAATGGATCAACAGTTGAAGTTGATTTTTCTGCCGACGGTAAACTGCTGGCCTCAACGCACACCCATGCCTATACAAAACCAACAACCTGTTTGTGGGACGTCAACACCGGTGAACTTCTGTTGGAACTTCCCTATGGAGGGCATATTGACTTTTCACCAACTGGTCCCGTGCTGGCTGTAGCTGATATCAATACCTACCAGTCCCATCTGCTTCGAATTGTTGATGGTCGGACTGGAAAACTGATTGCTTCACTGGACCTGAAAAAGCAGGGGCCTCTTGCATCACAGGAATTCTGTTATTTTCGTTCCCTCAGATTCAGTCAGGATGGAAGGAAAGTGCACTTCTGTTACAGCTCCATCTCTGGAACATGGACTCCTGCCACCCGACAGCTGCAGATCCATTCCGACCATTCCGGCAAAGCAGCCTTGAATATCAATGTCCTGGAACCTCGTCATATTGTTGTTGACGAACGGAATCATCTGGTCGCTTTGAACGACAATGGCTTTTCGCCAGTTGTGCTGGTGGATCAGCAGAGTGGGCGGGAAGTTCGCCGCTTCACCAAAAAAACTTACTGTGCCAGGGGATTGGGGTTCTGTGAGAATGGTTCCCAGTTGTGGTACTGCTCCGACGATCATGTCGTCGTGGCGGATATCCGGGAAGGAAATGAACTTCGTAAAATCCCTGTGGGCAATGATCATCAGGTCATCCTGCATCCCAGTGAACGCCTCCTGATTATGCCTGTCAAGACTTATGGAGTCTGCTTCAGGGATTTTAAGACCGGTCAAAAAGTGGCCCAGTTCACACCCGTCCTGGCTCAACGCTGCTGGTTTAGCAGAATCCCTAACACGGGAGACTGGTATGGTTCTGAAGAAGTCAGCCAGGTTTTCCCGGATCAAATCAACAAGTCACGCGGAAGATCAGGAGTAGTTCCCGTACTAACGCACTACCTGCGAGAGGAAACTCGGCAGGCTCACCAGGAAATCTCGCAGTGGAGTCTGGTTGAAAATGGAAAATCTCTCGAACTGACTCCGTCATCAGCCAAGCCAGTGGAAACAATCCGCTGGATTACCGAGACCCAGAAGGTCCATGTCAGCCAGGCAACTCAAATTGAGGGGAAGTCCTCCCGGTTTGAACTCCCACCCGGTTTGGAACGGTCTGAGCGATTCCGCGCCATCGCAACTTTACCCGATGGCACATTTACCGGAACCAGCTGGACCAGAAGTACAAGCGGATCACTTCAGAAGGATCCTCAGTTTCGACGACTGTATGTGCTGGCAATCGGAATCTCGGAACACAAGTTCAAGGAATACAATCTCGATTACGCCGCTCGAGATGCGGAACAGTTGACTGCATTTCTGCAGGCCCAGCGTGGCGCGGTCTTTGATGATGTGCAGATTGCCGGTTGCCTGTTGAATGAGAACGCCACCATTGAACAGCTTCGGAAATCCTTGAGTGTCCTGCAAAGTCAGCCTGGTCCGAATGATACTCTGCTCGTATTTTTTGCAGGCCATGGAATTAAAGGGCACCGTGGCCTCTATCTGTTCATGCAGAATGGGGATCAGGATGCAATCAGCACAACCTGCCTGAACTGGTCCGAACTGGCTGAATCCCTCCATGACAGTCAGGCCGGACAGATACTTCTGCTGGCGGATTGTTGTCATGCCGGTGCTTTTTCAAAAGAGCATTATCTCAATCAGAAGCAACTGGCTGAGTCGTTTCAGTCTGATCCCAGAATCCATGTGCTGATGGCCGGTTCAGGCGAAGAGTTCTCAATCGAAGACCGGACAAGTCAGCACGGGCTGTTTACCTCAGCTCTGCTGGAAGCTCTTTCAGGCAAGGCTGACGGCAACTCGGATTCCGCCATCAGCCTGAACGAAGCCTCTCGATACGTCACTGATCTGGTATCCCGGAAATCACAGAATCGCCAACACCCTCAAACCGGCTGGGATGAGTCCGCCAGGGGTGAAGAAATTCTGACCATCCTCCCCTGAACAGAACAAGCACTGAGCCAGTCTGGAGTAACAAAATGCAAGCGGATTGCTGCTATCGGCGAACACTACCAAGTATTGCTCCCCTCCTGGGACTCCTGATCTGTTCGGCCAGTCTGTTGTT
>JAGQQT010000549.1 GCA_020426065.1 Planctomycetaceae bacterium
ATCTCACGGAGTACTGCTTGTCGACTTCGTCGACCCCGATAGCGGAGCTATCGCGGCTACCCTTTTCTCTCAATCCACTGCTTTTTACGTTGATTATAAGTTGCGTAGATACCAATGCCCTCCGGGAGGGTCGGCGAAGCCAGGGAGGGAAATCTTTTGCAATACGTTTCACTCAACAACATGACTCAATCGTTTGACCCAAAGCCGCAGGCGCAGGTGTTTTTTCCTGGAATACTGTGGATTGGCAATGCCTGCGGCTACGTGTCAAACAGCACATTGTCCTGATTGCTATGCCCGGAGGGAGAGTGTATGGAGCTAGAATTCATACCGCTGGGTTGTTGTGTTTTCATAAAAACGACGGAAGCAAATTTTGTCTCGATGCCAGTACAGGTGGATTCCCGCAGATTTCCCTGGGAAATCGCCCTTTTCCCGGATCAGTTCCGTTCTTGTCCAACAGGCGGGGATCAATTACCGTACAGAGGAAAGCCGTGGATCAAGCCATTGTGCTGTTGCCGCAGCCCTGCCCATAATTCACCGTGTGCCGGAGACCTTCCGGAATCGCGTTTCCCCCAGACCGCGGAGTTGCTCCGCAGGATAATCTGATGGTTGAACAACCCGTTACTTCTCCTGAAACTCCCACCGGGAAACCTGCCGCTCCTGCAAAACCAAAGAAGGAAAAAGAATCCGCTCGCGAAACCATTGAGTCGGTCATTTTTGCCTTCATCCTCGCATTCCTGTTTCGCACCTTTGAGGCAGAAGCATTCGTCATTCCCACCGGATCAATGGCCCCCACCCTGTTTGGTCGGCACAAGGAAATTCATTGCACAGAGTGTGGCTACACATTTGAAATCGGTGCCAGCCGGGAAGTGCTGCGGGATGGAAAAATCATCAACCCCGGAGCGGGCCGCATCCGCATGGCCATGTGCCCCAACTGCCGGTTTGATAACGACTCCGCTTACGATGCTCCGCCCTACAAGGGGGACCGGATTCTCGTCAACAAATTTCAGTATGAACTCAAAGATCCCAGGCGGTTTGATGTGGTCGTCTTCAAATTCCCTGAGGATGCCAAAACCAACTACATCAAACGTCTTGTCGGTCTCCCGGGAGAAACACTGCGGATTCATCATGGCAACGTCTACAAGGTTACTGGAGATGGCAGCGAAGAGATCCTCCGCAAAGATGATCTCGAAAAAATGCGTGCCATCCAGATTCCCGTTTACGATGATGCCTATCCTCCGAAAAAACTGAATGAAGCGGGCTGGCCGGATCGCTGGGCCGCCATGAAAAAGGCTGAGGATCCACAGGCAGCCACCATTGCCAGCTGGCAGAATCAGAATGATTCCTGGAAGCTGGATGATGCTTCACGCTCCTACACGCTGGCCGCTGACAAGGCCGACCAGACCAGCTGGCTCCGCTATCGACATATCGTTCCCAGTCGCCAGGACTGGATGAAACTCGACAATGGAGAACCCTTCGAGCCTAAACCACGGATCGTAGGCGACTTCTGTGGTTACAACGAAGTTGACCTCATGTTTGATGATGGCCAGTCTGTAGAATCTTACTGGGTCAGCGATCTTTCCGTGTCAGGCAAAGCCGAAATCAGCAATGCCCAGGAAGGAGCCCAGTTTGTGATCGAACTGACCGAAGGCCTTCACTGGTACCGCTGCCGGATTGATCTGACCACTGGCCAGTTGATCCTGGCCCGCGTGGAAGTGGCACTGGATGAGAACGAAGAGATTCCTGTGGCGACAGCATCCACTTCCGTTCGCGGCAATGACAACTTCACGTTTGAATTTGCCAATGTCGACGATCAGCTCAGTGTGTGGATTGATGATGATCGAATCGAATTCGACAACCCGACAACCTACAGCAACACACAACTGCATGGCATGCTCCCCATGGAATCGGACTACACTCCGGTGGGGATTGGCCTGCAGAAAGCCGGGGGTAAGATTTCCAGGCTGGAAATCAAGCGGGACATCTACTACCGCGGCGGCAGCGTAGCCGTGAGCCGGGACTGGAACCAGATGCTGGGAGATGTCGGCCAGTGGCAGAGAGCGTATCGCAACCGGGGTCGAGATGAGGATTACTTTGAAGTCACGATCCCCCAGAACGAATACTTCGTGCTCGGAGATAATAGCCCTGAAAGTTCAGATGGGCGGTTCTGGAATGCCACCAATACCGTGCCTCGCGATGCCTTTGTAGGCAAAGCTTTCTTCATCTACTGGCCGCACGGCATCCCGCTCGGACAAAAAGGAACGGTCGGGATTCCGGTCAGCTTCCACAAAATGTACAAGCGCAACGGCGAGCTGGTGACGGATCGAAGCTATCCGATTCACTATGTTCCGTTTTACCCGAACTTCTGGCGCATGCAGCGGATCCGCTGATCAACTGGCTTTATCAAGCGGTAACTTCCTCGCCGGTGGCACGCCCTGACAAAGGGAGGGCGTGGGGAACAGCCAAAGGCGCTGGAACGGGTAAGGATGCAGGGGCTTCCGCTGCACGGAGAGCCCCCGCCATCCGAGAGATTTGTCTACTCTTTACAGACATGTCAGTTCTGTGCCGGGACTGGCAGGATCGGTTCGATCCTGAGCCATTTGTCCCACTTCATTGCGGACTCGTTCCTGTTTGCGATGCGGGCTGCATTTCTGAAGTTCTCGCACATAACGGTCATTGTCCAGGGGTACATACGGTGAAGTTCGCAGAATCACTTCACGGATCTGCATCAACTCCCCGCTCGATCTCCAGTGATGAAAATAATGATAGACCGTCCGCCAGGGTGGATAGTCGTGCGGGAGCATTCTCCAGGTACAACCGGTGGTCCAGCGATAGTTGATCGCATTGATCACTTCACGAAGATCAGTCGATCGCTTTCGTCCCGCTGGAGACTGACGCGGTTCATTTTTCAGTAGAGCGGAAATCGTGTGCCACCGGGCGGTGGAAATATCGCTGGGATAGGAACGTCGTTTAGCCATCATTTTGTTGTCCCTCTGGTCTGCATTTGCCGTCAATGGATGATCACACTTCGGATGAATGCCTGCCTGGCTCTCAGACTCCTTCCTGCTTCCGTCTCTGGCTCTCTCGA
>JAGQQT010000054.1 GCA_020426065.1 Planctomycetaceae bacterium
GGAGGGTGATGTCTGCATCACCCTGAATCGGTTGAGGAGGGACGAACTCTGGTTGACTGTTTCGAGCAGCTTCTTCGTAAAGCTGCTGATAAAACGGGTCGATCCAGAGCCCTTGTTCATCGATTTCCATCAGGCCCATATCACGGTAAATGTTGAGCCGGGCCTGTTCATAACTGGCCCAGATCTGGATCAGGCTGTTCTGGGAATCGAGAATGTTGTTCAAGGCGTCGATCAGGTTTCGACCGCGGACCCCGGAGCTGGCATTCCCCCCAGGTGCGTTCGATTCCTCGACGGCTTGATCGTATTGTAACACGTTGATCCGTAAAGATTGACGTGCAGTTTCCAGATTTTTCTCTAAAACTTCCAATTCGCGCCACGAGGACCGGACTGACAATTTCACATTGTCCTCAAACGCCATGTAATCCCGGCGTGCCCGCTGATAGTTGATCTGGGCCGCCCGATACTGGTTTCGCTCCGCCACCTGATCCAGTGGAGCCGTAAACTGGACTCCGACCCGGTGGCTGCTACTTGTTCCGCTGAAATCAAATGGCCGACTGGTTCCCGGTTCCGTCCGGATATCCCCTGCAACCACCACATCCAGCACTGCTTTCAGCCGGTTGGCAATCACTTCCACGTTCCGCCGGGCATCCATCACCATGGCCCGCTGATTCATCAGGTCCAGCCGGTTTTCCAGGGCCAGACCCACCGAATCCTCCAGATTCAATCGATACCGGTTGATATCGATTAACTCGGAGCGCAACCCGATCTGGATGACCTGTAAACCCTGGGCACGTAACAGAAGTTCCTCCCGAAAAGCCGTGATCGAGCGAATTGCATCAACTTTCTCTTCTTCAGTTGACATCAGTTCAACATCCTGTCGCAGCCGATCCAGCCGTCTCCTCAATGCAGTGATCTTAATATTGGCATCTTCCAGCTGAGCCCGGTCCCGGGTAATTGTCCGGGCGGTCCGCTCTCGGGTCGTTTCGTCCCCAATCTCCGACAGACGTTTTTCCTCCCGGGAAGTGACTTTGGTCATATCCTGTGCGACAAGCTGGTAGCCGCCCTGGGAGATTTCTGTATACAAACGCTCCAGCTCAACCAGGCTGGCACCAATAATCTCCCCATCCGGATTCTGGTCATCCAGTTGACCAATCAACGAGATCGACTCTTCGATCTCGGCCCGGATCTGATCCAGTTCCGGATCGATCAACTCAAACTGCTCAAGCGCAGAATCATCGATCGTCATCTCGATATCGGGTGGCAGACCAAGCTGAATTTTGTAGGAGTCGAGTGAGTCCCGGAATCGTCGGCGTGCAGTCAGCAATTGAATCCGGGCGGAAGCCAGGCGGGATTCCAGCTGAATGACATCCAGTGGGGTGACTTCTCCACGCATGAACTGGACGAGGTCTCGAGCGGCCGCCTGGTATTGTGCATCCTGGCTCACTCCCAGGAGCAGTTCGGCCTGCTCGGCAGTCATTTCCCCAGACCAGATCAACTCGTGACGTTCTTCGTCGTACCGCACTTTGCCTGCCAGGTCGACCGGGATGAGGGCATCGACCGGCAACGCTTCCAGGTCCACACCCAGATTTCCTGGAGGGGCGCCGGAGTTGACTCGCAGTTCAATCACCTGCCGTTCCAATTGCTGGATGTTATATTCCTGGTTGCGGATACTTTGAATCTGTGTCAGCAAACCCAGGTATCCGCCACCGACGGTATCAACAAACAGTTCCTTGCGGAATCGGGCCAGATCCCGAACCGCATACAGCACATCACGCTCGGCCTGCGTGAGACCTTCCAGTGCAATTTTTCGGCCTGCATTCAGCAACAATGGCTGCACGATCTGGTAGGACAGAATGCTGGCAGAGTTGGTTCCGGAGCTGGAGCCGGAGAAAATCCACAGCGTGTTGTTTGCCAGCTGAACCGCCCACTGTCCCCCTGTGGGCAGCAGTTGACTGACTCCGAAGCTGGAGTTTTTCCGCAGGGAGTCCTGTGCACCGGGGACATTTTCATAGGTGAGACCAACCCCCGGTTCTCCACCGCCGATTCCCAGGTATCGGACCTGAAAGCGGAACCGCTCCAGGGTCAACGCCAGTGCAGCCAGGAACGTCTGTTCGAGTTCAAACTGGTACTCACGACTGTGCAGATAACTCAGCTCGACCGCTTCCAGGATCGTCAGGTCCTCAATCTTGGGAAGCGGAGCAATGTACTCACCGGTCTTCTCGTCCATCATCTCTTTGGTGAATTCAAAGTTCGCCAGCCAGACCGGATTCTCGACCGCCATCGCGCGACCGTTCTTGTGCCACGACTTGTAGCCCGGCAAACCGTTCGGGCAATCCATATCCAGAGAGGCGGCCGGATCATCGGGTGGCAATGCTTCATGATCGGGACAGTAAGGATCAAAAAATCGACTGCGGGGATCTGGCTCTAAGGCTTTACGAGGATTGGCCCAGCGGGGATCGAGTTCTTTTTCCTGGAGAATATGGTACGTGTCCTTGTCAGCCTGCCTGCGCCAGAAATGATTCGAGCACCCGGCCATCGCCAGGGTCAGGCTCGAGATCAACAACAGGCAGACATGTGCCATACGCTGATTGCAGATGTCTTTTTGGAAACTTACTGATTTCATCAGCATTGCCACCTGCGCGCTTCGGAATCATGCTGGACGTGGTCTGTACGGCTGCCTCCCTGCCTCCGTACATCTGCGCGAGTCGTTACAACACGACAAATCGCGTACCCCTTCATCTTCGGCATTTCCGGAATTGTAAGACGAACCTGCCCCTGCGAATTCGCATAACACTCACAGTCTACCCATACTAACAGCAGTGTCCTCCCCGGTTATCCAGTGATTTTTCCCCTTGAGCGAAAGGGGAAGCCTGACCCTGGAGTCCCATTTTGGATCGGGTGTGCGTAAAATGGATGATGGCCTGAAGCAGGAAAGACTGCTCTGGCCCTGAGGCAATTTGAGTCCTGTTTTCTGAAGATGACCCCCATGCCGAATCCGGATTATTACAAGACCCTGGGAGTGGAGCGGACAGCTTCCGAGGATGAAATCAAAAAGGCGTACCGCAAGCTGGCACGGGATTACCATCCTGACCGTCGGCCTGATGACGCTGCCGCTGAGGAAAAGTTCAAAGAAATCCAAACCGCTTACGAAGTGCTGGGAGATCCTGAAAAGCGGAAAAAATACGATATGTACGGCTCCGCCTTTGAAAATATGGGTGGCGGATATCGTCCCGGTGGCGGTGCTGGCCCGATCGATCTGGAGCAGATTTTCGGCGGTCAGGGAGGAGCGGGCGGCTTCGATTTTTCAGATCTGTTTGGCGGTGGCGGCGGCGGTTTCCGGGGCGGAGCCCGCACATCGCGTCCTCGCAAAGGGCAGGATATCCAATCGAATGTCACGATTCCCTTTCACCTGGCAGCGGAAGGAGGGCGGTACGATCTGACGATCCATCGGCATGGTCATCCGGTCCAACTTGAAGTCAAAATACCACCCGGGATTCATGATGGAGCTACCATTCGGCTGGCTGGACAGGGAGAGTCCTCACTGTCAGGCGGCCCCGATGGAGACCTGCTGGTTCGTGTAAAAGTGGCCGCTCATCCCTGGTTCCGCCGGGAAGGTGCCGATCTGCTGATCGACGTTCCGATATCCCTCTCCGAAGCGGTTCTGGGATCAAAAGTCGATGTTCCTACATTGAGCGACGGTCTGGTCACCGTCACGATTCCGGCTGGCACATCCACAGGAGCCAAACTCCGCCTGAAAGGCAAAGGAGTTCTGGATGCCAGAACCAAAGCCCGGGGTGATCAGTACGTGGTAGTGAAAGTTGCCGTTCCGAGGCAGATCTCGGAAGAAGCCCGACAACTTATGCAGCAGTTTCAAGAAAAAGCTCCACAAAACCCAAGGCAGGGTTTGTGGAGCTGATGGCTTTTAATTTGCACTTCAAAGTGCGAGTCAAAACAGGTTCTAAGCGGCTTTCCGCAAAGGCAGTGTTTGTGGTGCGGATTTCTGGTCGTAACGCCCCACGCAGTTGATGCGGGCGTGGACGTCGTTCAGGATCCAGTGGAAGGCAATCAGATGGACTGATTCCACCAGCCCCATATCATCCAGGGGAACGTGTAATTCCTGCTGAGCCAGATTGCGGAGTTTTCCGCCCGTGTATCCAGTAATGCCCCAGGTACTCATCTGGTGGCGGTTTGCCCAGTCCACTGCTTTCAGGATATTGGGGCTGTTTCCGCTCCCGCTGATGGCAATCAGCAGATCACCGGGCTGGGCAAAGTTTTTCAGCTGTTCGACGAAAATCCGATCGAAGCCTTCATCGTTTCCCCAGGCCAGAATGTAAGGGGTATTGTCGGTGAGGCTCATCACCCGCAGGCGTTTGACGTCGTCGTTTTCAAAGTCCTTAGGATCCAGTGTGCTTTTCCCCAGGTCCTCGCAGAAGTGAGAGGAATTGGAACCGCTGCCACCGTTCCCGCAAATGTAAACGGTCGTGCCCTGCTCGTAGCAGTTGTAAATGGCATCACTCAGGGCCACAACCTGAGTCGCGTCAATCTCTTTCAAAAGTTCGCCACAGCGATTCAGGTACGCTTCGACGTTTAATACCGTTCCCAACATGACAGCGACTCCTTCGCCGATTGACTGGCTCGTGAAACTCCATTTTCCATACCCTCCCACTCTCTTCGGGAGGTGAGGCAACGGATCGGATCTTAGTCAGAAGCCAAAATCGGGTCGAGACTGATCTGAGATTGCAGAAACGACAATCAGCACGGATGGGGAGAGTCTTGTGTATTCACATGAACACATTCGGTAGGGTATTCAACGCTGAAAATGTGAACAGATTCACCCTTAAAGCAGACTAAGGTTCCAGCCTGGCTGGCACAGACTGCCTTTCTGTGTACCACTTAAAGACTGCGGAATGAGCTGGTTTCTAGCGGGATTCCACAAAGCACTGGCGAATCATGTAGAGAATGAGCAGAGCGCTGACCAGGAACATGACATCCATCATGATGCTGAATCCGGCGAACGGAATCCCGAGAATCATATCCGAAAGCGACATCAACGCGACTACTCCGGAAGCAATCGCGGCTGCGGTCAACAATCGTCGGATACCACTGGTCATATCTGATCCTCGGCGTAATCTCAGCAGAAGTCTTTCTATTCGATCCGGAAAAGTATAGCTCCGGGAAGCAGGGCAATTCCAGTCGGATCCTGCAGCAGAAGCAGGAAAAAACGCCCGAAACCGGGAAATGAGCCGTCTAACCCGAACCATTATCCCGGGCCAGCCACCGGTCAGCTTCCATGATTCACCACTGAACCACCTTTGGGGAGGTTGTCTCGACACTCGGGATCAGAGATATTGTAGAGAGAATCAGGCACTGAAGGAGTCGGACTTCCCGATTCCGTCTGTTCTGCCAGTTGAGACGTTTTTGCGATGCATCACGGGAGGATGCCATGGCCGTCCTGTTTATGAGCATGTCGGGTGAGGGACGCGGACATGCTACGCGCGTTCGCTCACTGGTCGAGAAACTGCGGGACCGGCACGAAATCCATTTGTTTGCTCCGGGGGATGCCTACCAGTTTCTGGCCGCTCAATACCTGAATGATCCGGATGTCCGTTTGGTCGAAATTCCCGGCCTGAAGTTCCACTACGTGCGTGGCAAAATCCATCTGCTGAAATCGATTGTGGAAGGCTTTCGCTACAAGTTTTCCCAGCTTCCACCGCTCGTCAAATCCCTGAAAGCAGAGATTGAGCATTACCAACCAGATCTGATTCTCACAGACTTCGAACCCGCATTGCCCCGGGCGGCTGATCTGCTCAAGCGACCGTATCTGAGCCTGACTCACCAGCATTTCCTGGTCAGTTATGATCTGTCTTCACTCCCCCTGCATCTGCGGTTTTTTGCCCGCTTCACGGGACTGGCCGTCCCGCTGCATTATTCCACTCAGAAGCAGACGATCGTTTCTTCCTTCTTCCATGCTCCCTTCCGTCCCAGCTGGCAGGACAAAGCCGTATCCGTCGGGCCGATGATTCGCCCGGAAGTTCGTGAAGGGGCAATTCGGGCGGGACTGCTGCAGCCTGATTCCCAGCCAGCCTCAAACGAGGAGCCGTTTCTGCTTTCCTACCTGAGAAAGCAGTCGCGGGTTGATGTGATTTCCCATCTCGAAAAAAGCTCCATTCCCATCAAGGTGTATGGCCTGGGAGCCAGAGAGCCACGCGGGAAAATCACGTTTCACGAAGTGCACCCCCAGCGATTTGTCGATGACCTGCTGGCCTGCCATGCGGTCGTGAGTGCGGCTGGCAATCAACTGCTGGGCGAATGCATGTACCTGGGAAAACCAGTGCTGGCACTCCCCGAGACCTGGCATCATGAGCAACTCACCAACGCTCATTTTCTGCGGAACATGAAGTGCGGAGATTTTGTGACACTGGAACGCTTCCGAATTCAGGATCTCGAAAATTTCCTCCCGCACATCGAAGAGTATCGAACTCAAATCTATCAGACGTGTCTTGGACGTGATGGCACTGAAGATACGATTCAGATTCTCGAAGAGCATCTTCAGCATTCCGCTCCGGTGAAAACAACCGGCTCGCAAGTTGCCTGAACCTGTTGTGCCTGGTCATGTTCCGACCAGAAACAGTACGAGGGAATCCGTCTACGCACGCCCCTTCCCTGTGGAAAACAGGTAGCCTGGAGAAGATGAATTCTTCTTCAAATCCCCCAAATCGCATCCCGGACGACGTTGACCGATGCGAGCGAACCCTTAACAATGTGATCACTGTCCCCCAACTACAGGAGTGGATATGTCAACTGCCGCGTTAGAAAGACCAACCCTGGTCCTGAATAAGGCCTGGCAACCCGTGCGTGTCGCAACGGCTGCACGGTGTCTGATCATGTTGTGGAACGGAACCGCCAAGGCCGTCGATCCTCATGACTTCCAGACCTATTCTTGGGATGACTGGTCCAAGATCAGTCCCGCTGTAGGGGACTGTGCCGTCCAGACCGTCAACGCTTCCATTCTGATTCCGGAAGTGGTTGTTCTGTTACGGTATTCCAAGGTTCCCAAGCAGACCGTTACATTCAGCCGTCGGAACCTGTTCCGGCGGGATGAATTCCAGTGTCAGTATTGCGGCTGCAAGCCGCTCAGTGCTGATCTGACGATCGACCACGTCATGCCCCGGTCTCAGGGAGGTGGCTCCAGCTGGGAAAACTGTGTGCTGGCCTGCATTCAGTGCAATACCCGGAAAGGGGGGCGGACACCAGTCCAGGCCAACATGAAGCTGCTCAAAAAGCCGGTTCGGCCTCGCTGGACGCACCTGTTCAGCATGCCCAAACACCGGGTCAGCAGCTGGTCGAAGTTTATCAGCGACGTCTACTGGGACGTCGAACTTCAGGAATGATTTCCTCCCCTCTTCTGTCAACAGGAGAGGGGATTTTTTATGCGCTGACGGTTTGCTCAGAACTCTAAATCGACTCAATCGATGATCACAAGATTGTCCCGATGGACCGCTTCCAGGAACGGCAACTCTCCGGAATGGGCAATGATCTCATCGCTGCGATGACCGACCAGCAGCCGGGCCTGCTCTGAGTTATAATTGCTCAGGCCGCGGGCAAACTCGGTCCCATCACTTGTGCGGATGGAAACCACTTCCCCCTGGTCAAAAATCCCGTGCACGCCCCGTACGCCAATCGGCAGCAGAGACTTGCCGGATTCCACCAGGGCTTTACGGGCTCCGTCGTCCACCTGATAACCGCCACGCGGAGACACGGTGTAACCAATCCAGCGTTTCCAGGCAGGCAGTGTTTTTCCGCGTGCCAGAAACGCCGTTCCTACGTTATCCCCCTGCAGAATCCGACTCAGGATTTCCGGGGTATGCCCATTGGCCAGGATGACATTCTCACCTACTGAAACAGCCCGCTTGATCGCCTGCAGTTTGGATGACATTCCACCGGTTCCCCCGCTGCTGCGGGATGCACCGACATGCTCAAACAGATCATCCGACCAGCGTTCAATCAACGGAACCAGCTGGCTGTCGGGATGATGGGGATCCCCGTCAAACAGACCGTCAATGACCGAGAGAATTACCAGGAGTGGAGACTCAAGCAGGTTTGTCACCATGGCGGCGAGTTGATCGTTATCGCTGAACTTGGTGGAAGGAACACCGGGAATCTTGCGGACCGAGTGCATCATCTCGACCGGGCGATCCTTTTCAGCAGAGGCTGTCGGCGTGATTTCATCAACACTGACGGTATCGTTCTCATTGATAATCGGTACGCAACCATACTCGAACAGCGTGAGCAGCGTATTGCGGACATTCAGGTAACGGGTTCGATGCCGGAAGTCATCGGCAGTCAACAGTAGTTGAGCGGCGTGGTAGCCGTGCTGACGGAATGCCTGATCATAAAGCCCAATCAGGTGTGCCTGTCCAGTGGCGGCGGCTGCCTGCAGGTGCGGCAGATCTTTGGGCCGGGATTTGAGCCCCAGAAGTTTCATGCCCGCTCCAATCGAACCGCTGGAAACAACCACCACCCGTTTGCCATGCTGTCGCAGTTCATGGATCTGACCAGCCAGGGCAGCGATCCGATCCTGATCCAGGGCCTGATCAGCGTTGGACAGGACATTCGTGCCGATTTTGACAACGAAGGTCCGGGCGGTTTCAGTCAGTTCCTTGCGAACAAGATTGCAGGTGAGGGACATAGGTTTGGCAGGCAGGTAACGGAGTGGGAAACACCGGGTATTTTTTTGAACCGGTGTGGAATTACGGGCGGCGATTACTGGCAGTTTCGGGAACCACGATATCACCTGTAATGGTGACTTTGAGTTTGCCGATGCATTTTGACTGAGGTGGAACGTTCACACGGACAAAAACCTGCCCGCCCGAATCGGCTTTGAATTCCGCTCCCTCACCAATCGTGAACGGCTCGCTCGATTTTCCTTTTTCATCGACAATCAGTCCAATCACTCCCCCCAAAGGGGCATTGGCAATCAGATCTGTTTTGACATCTTCTCCGGAGATCCCCTGCGGTCCGATCGTCTGGTTGAAGACAATCCGGAACTCGCCGGTGGAGGCAAACTTGATTACTTTTCCCTTTTGTACGGAGACGTTTGTTGGCGTCCAGCCCTTGCTGGCATCGACTTCGACCACCATTTCATTTCCGGAAATTCGCGTTTGCTCAAGTGCGTCAATCTTTTCCTGAATCTGGCTGGAGTCAGGAACCAGTTTGAGCATCGTTTTCAGAACATCCTGGGCTTTCTCAAACTCTTCCAGATCTTCGTAATCCCGGGCCAGCTCCGCAGCAGTCCGCAGAAATTCGTCCTGAGCTGCCTGAGCCCGCACATCCACTGCGGTGACATTGGCCGCTTTGTCCTTATCCCGCTTGGCAGTCGATTTCTGGGCCTTGACTTCATCCGGTGCACTCAGCAAAAGTGCCGCGAACATCACGCAGGCCAGATTCCATGTCAGGGGCGAAAAGGACTTCATAACGTCAGGCTTTCTTTCGAAGAAAAGGTCCGAGGCAGGACAAATTGTTCTGACACCTGGGTGTTCCTAATCCCGCAACAGTTCCGGTAAGTGCTGCGGGGCAACATGATCATAACAGGCCAGCATGGAAAAGCGCCTCATGGATGCCGGGAATCCGACGGCCGTAAATCCGGGATGACCGGTGGCGGGGAACGGACCGCCATGATTCATGGCCGGAGACACGGCCACTCCGGTGGGCATCTTGTTGTTGAGAAGACGTCCCACTTTCCGCCGGACAACCGGCTCCAGCTTCCGATAGAGTGCTTCATCGGCAGCCTGTTCGGTGGTGTAAAAACACCCGGTCAGCTGACCATTCAGACAGCCGGCGATTGCCTCGTACTGATCTTCACTGGAAGTCATGACCATCAGGCTGCTGTTTCCAAAGACTTCTTCCAGAAAGGCTTCCGGAGTTGCCAGAAACCGTTCGGCACTGACCTGGAAAAGCGTATTCTCGACACGATAACCATCTCCGGCACACGCTTTCCCGCCAGCCAGCAGTTCTGCTCCGGTTCCCAGCAGTTGCTGGAACCGCATCAGCATCCCCTCCTTGACGTTGGCGGCCAGGAGTGGAGCAGGTGTGGAAGCCGCAAACTTTTCCTGCATCACTTTGACAAAACGGGCTGCGTCTGCTCCCGGAGGGAGGATGACCAGTCCCGGATTGGTACAGAACTGCCCGCTTCCCAGCAGACAGCTCCCCAGAAAATCATTGACGACTTCATCAAACCGGCCGCTCAGGGCACCCGGAAGAATGAAGATCGGATTGATGCTCGACATCTCCAGGAAGACAGGCTTGCCACAGGCATCAGCCGCGGCCTTGATCGCCACTCCGGATCTTTGCGAGCCAGTAAATCCGACGGCCGCAATTCGGGGATCACGTACCATGCGGAGCCCATCTGCAGGATGCATATCGTAGAGCATCTGAGCGAATCCCGCTGGGAAATCGAGATCCTGCAGGACCTTCTGCAGCAACTCGGCCATCAGGCGGGAAGTCCCCGGATGAGCCGGATGAGCTTTGGCAATAATCGGATTCCCCGCTGCGACCACAGCGGCAAAGTCTCCTCCGGAGATACCATTGTAGGCGAGCGGAAAGTTGTTCGGACCAATGGCCAGGACCGGACCGATCGACCGGTAGATGGAGCGGATATCGTTTTCCCGATCAATCGTGGGCAATGCCCAGGCTCCCGTCCGGGCTTCCGCTGCGGCCAGGCGTAACTGGTTTGTTGTGCGAGGCAGCTCCCCATTTTTGAGACGGGGTGTAACGGGGAGAGCCGTTTCCTGATTGGCCAGCTCGCAGATCGGATCCGCATTGGCATCAAGGACATCAGCATAACGTTCCAGCAGTTCGGCAAACCGGGAACCGGGCCATCCCCGCGTAATCGCATCGGCTTTGGTCGCTGACTTCAGGGCCAGATCGATTTCATCCCAGTTCGAAACCGGGTATTCGTCTCCGAAAACCTGCCCGGTCTGAGGATTGTGAGCCTGAAAAGTTTTGGTTCCGGTGGGCTCGCGCCATTCACCCGCCAGATAAATACGTGCAACCGTCATGAAACTGATTTCTAGCTTTCATCAAATGGGAAAGAGTCCTGCTGCCAGGTTCAAGGTCTGCCGACAGCTAGATTTTGGGAACGACTGGCTTGGGCTGATTCTGATTTGGATTGGTATTGGGCGGTGTTGCCTTGGTGGCATCATACTCCGCCAGATCCAGTTTTTCGCAATCCGCACCGATCAGCGTCTGGTTCGGCCCCCAAGTGCGGGCCCGAGCTTCACGGAACAGTCGGAACGAAGAGGGTCGGAACTGCTTCAGCTGGGACAGATTGTCAGCCAGCATCACGCCATCCGCTCCAAACAGGGGTTCCTGAACATGTCCACGCCCCCAGTAAGTTGTCCATTGATCCGACAGTGGTTTGTTCTGCAGGTTCTGCGTCAGCTCATTGGAAAATCCATTCCGCTCACCCCACCACCAGATGCGGCCCGGCAAATCATCCAAAGAAGGTTTCGCAACAAGGAGCTGCGGCTTAGGGGCAGACTTGTCTTCAACTCCCACCGCTCCCGCAAAGACATTGTCCCGGATGACTCCCTCCACCAGCGGGGGACGGTGCGGTTCCGGTTGTGGAATCTCGAACTGGAAATGCCCCGCTCGACTGGAAACTGTGGAATGGGTCAACTGGAAGAAGCCCCGTTTGGCGGCACCTTCTCCTTTGTAGGAAAGGGCGAGAGCATGTCGTTGAGTGACCAGCACAGACTGGTTCACAAATGGCCGGCACGATTTCAAATTGATCCGCAGCAGGTCTCCTCCATATTGCAGGTACGATTGCTGTAGAGAGAGGCTGGAGAAATCTGCGGTTGGAGCCGGAGCGGAATCGACATCAATCAAGGCCGCCAGTTTTTCCTGCGGCTGCTCGGCTGCAGTCACATAACACTGATTCAGCAGAACACTGGCTCCCTGACTTTTTACCCACTGAGATGGCATGGCCGAATCGACCACCGGATCAACATTGAACACGCCCGAAGAAATCTCCAGGTATCCGCCCGTCACCGAAATCCACGGACCGGACTGATTCCCGGTGCTGGTCAGCTTGGGACGGAGCGTGAGGGGAAACTTGTTCGGTTCCGACTGGAACTCCAGTTTCACCCGGCGATTCTCCAGACGAATCCGATCCGAAGTCCGCAGACCAAACCCCTTTACTTCGACAACGACGGGATCCGGCAGGTTGGTTGACGAGAGGTATTGCCCCAGGTCAACTTTGGGATCATTCAGATTAACCGAAACACGTGGTGTACTCTTATTGAACGGACTGGCAACCGGGCTGGGAAACTTCTGTTGAGCAGCCAGTTCCGCTCTCCAGCTTTGTCTGGTGAGAGGAGGAACGGGAAGGTTTTCCATGGCCGAGAGCGTGATTTCCTCCGGTCGGGAAACGGCAGTCAGTCCCATCCTTTGCAGTTCGTTTCCGGTAAAGCTGACCAGTTGCGTGGCGGAGAGCGGGTTGAGCGTTTTGTCATCCCAGTTTCCGAACAGACCGACATTCCCCCAGAAGGTCTTCCACTGATCATCATTTTCAACAGTGAATGAAGCGCGTGTTTTATTGGTAGTTGCCACGGAACGGGTTTTCCAGCCGCAGAAGGAACTGTTTTCGGTCACCCAGCGGAGACGGGACAGCTGACCTTCGGATTCCTGGGCCAGCACATTTTCCGGCCAGTTGGAAATCATCAGGAAGGGAACGGTTGCTGCTCCCTGACTGACAAAGGTGCAGCGATTCAACCGGAACTGGGTCTGCGGTGGATCGATACGACTATTCAGGTTGGTAATCGTCACCTGCGTCCCACGGTTAACAACCACCAGATCCGAAAACGCCAGGTCCCGATCCACATCCTGGATCGGTCGACTGCTCCCGGGTCGTCCTCCCGAATTCCCCGTTGCCAGTCCCAGATCCAGGAACGGATTCCCTCCCAGAAACGCGGCCACTCCCTCTACTCGCAGCTTGAGGCGATCCGTCGCAATCTGCAGTGGAGCCCAGTCCTGCCCCCGGATCAGGCAGTTTTTCCACTGTTGATTCTGACTGTTGCCCGGAGAGGTCTGGGCATGGCACAGCTGAATTGGATGATCACGGG
>JAGQQT010000550.1 GCA_020426065.1 Planctomycetaceae bacterium
TCATCTTTGACTGTTTCCAGCTTGAAGTGCCTGATCACCGCTTCGACCATCTTCATCGATCAATTCCTTACAACAAAACTGACCATCTGCGATTTCAGCAGCCGAGTGCGAACCCAGTTCTGAATTCGAGCATACCGCAGACGTGTCCTGTATTTTTGAATCAGTCTGTGAACAGAAACTGTTTCATTCCTGATTATATTCACACATCCGGTCAGGTCGACAGGCGAAGTGCGCACTTCACCTGTCTAACCTGTCAGAATCCGCATGCAGCGGCTTACAGGAAGATGTAACCTTCTTCGCCGTGTTCGGTCAGATCCAGGCCTCGGACTTCACTCTCTTCCGAGACGCGCAGACCAATCGTCAGATCGATCAGTTTCAGCAGGATCACACTGCCCACAATCGCCAGACCGGCAGCGGCAGCAATGCTGATGGCCTGATTGGTCAGCTGACCGGCGTTGCCTTCCAGCAGTCCGTTGCTGCCACCGGAAATGTTCTTCGTGGCAAACACGCCCGTCAGCAGCGCCCCGGTAATGCCAGCCATGCCATGCACGCCGAACACATCCAGCGAATCATCATAACCAAAGGCATTTTTCAGCTTGGTACAGGCCAGGAAACTGATCGTTCCCCCGGCAAAGCCGATGATCAGGCCGGAGGGAACCGAGACCCAGCCGCTGGCCGGGGTAATGCAAACCAGTCCGGCAACTGCTCCCGAGCAGGCACCCAGAATGGTCGGGCGACCCAGCTTGATCCATTCAAACAGACTCCACGCAATCAGACCGGCAGCTGCGGCCACATGGGTTGCGACAAACGCATGCACGGCCAGGGCATTGGAAGCCAGTGCACTTCCGGCATTGAAGCCGAACCAGCCAACCCACAGCAGACTGGCACCAATGAAGGTGTAAGTCAGATTGTGTGGTGGCATGGGTTCTTTCCCAAAGCCTTTACGCGGACCAATCATCAGGCAGCAGATCAGGGCCGACACTCCGGAACTGATATGCACGACGGTTCCCCCGGCAAAATCAAGAGCGGGATACTTTGCGCCATCATTCCACTCACACAGCCAACCCGTGTCCGACCAGACCCAGTGGGCAATCGGACAATAAACCAGCAGGCCCCACAACACCGAATAGAGAGCCATGGCCGAAAACTTCATCCGCTCTGCAAAGGCCCCCACAATCAGGGCGGGGGTGATGATGAAGAACATCATCTGGAAAACACCAAACAGCACGGAAGGAATTGCTCCCGAAGCTGGTGTAATCACGACTTTTTTCGCAGCATCGTAATGAGGCAGCAGGCCGTTCCACATCACATGATCAAAACCACCCACAAAGCCGTACAGAATATCGGGAGAAAATGCGAGAGAATAACCGATCATCACCCACAGAACGGACATGATGCCCATCATCGCCACGCACTGCATCATCACGCTCAGCACGTTCTTCTTGCGAACCAGTCCTCCGTAAAAGAGGGCCAGTCCCGGACCGGTCATCATCAGCACCAGGGCTGAGGATGTCAGCATCCAGGCGATGTCACCCGGGTTGAATTCGACAATCTCTTCTTCCGCAGCGGCTTCTTCACCAGCCCCTTCTTCTTTTGAAGCTTCCGCAGGAGCGGGGGTAGAGGTGTCAGCGGGTTGTTCATCGAATGCCATGGCCGTCGCAGGAAGGCTGAAGCAACTCAACATGATCAGTACCGCCAGGCGGGCGGTCCAGGAACGAGCGCAATGTAGAAACATATTGTGTCTCCAGAAAATCAGTTCAGACAATTTTGCGAGCGGCTGGGAATCTCAACGAATTCTTGAGTTCGGAGAGCACCCTTCGGCAAAAGAGTAAACCAATTTCATGCAATCTTCTAGGATTGCAGGCCGATTTCGTGCTGACGGAGCGCAAGGTCACCCTTGAAATCAATTGGCATTGATATGTCCAGAGCCAGCACGCCTAGATCAATTCGGCAATCGGCTTGCCGTGTGGCAGAATTGGCATCGGACGACCGGTGTGATCAATCAACGCCTGCTCCGGATCAATACCCAGATGCCGATACACAGTCGCCCACAAATCATTCGGCGTCAGCGGGCGATCCTGTGGATGTTCTCCCTTGGAGTTGGTGGAGCCGATCACCTGTCCCATTCGCAGGCCTCCACCCGAGATCAGCATCGACATTGCCTGTGGCCAGTGATCGCGTCCCGGCTGATCAACACCGGTCTGGGATCCTTTCTGCACCGTCACGCGAGGGGTCCGGCCAAATTCACCGGTTACCACCAGCAGCACACGCCGGTCCAGTCCCCGGGCATAAATGTCTTCCACCAGGGCCGTGATCGCCTGATCGTAAATTGGCAGTCGGGCACGGCCATCATCAAACAGGTGACAGTTGACCGCATGAGAGTCCCAGTTGTAGACGCCGTTTTTCAGGAAAGGAATCCCCGACAGATACGGATTTTCCATCACCATCGTGACGAAAACACAACCTGCTTCCACCAGTCGACGTGCCAGCAATGCCCGATGCCCCCAGGCATGCATGCCGTAACGTTCCCGGGTTTCCTGGGATTCCTGGGACAGATCAAACGCATCCCGGGCATTCTTGCTGGTCAGAATATCAACCGCCTGACGACTGAACTGATCGAGCGAATCCATTGTCCCGCTTGCATCCACATCCCGACGGATCCGATCAATCTCGCCCAGCAGTTTCCGACGATCATCCAGCCGTTCCGCGACCGACTGGTCGAGCGAAATGTTCTTGACTTCGAAAGAATCGGAACTGGGATCTCCCGGGACATTGAACGGTACATAGGCCGAACCGAGATACGCTGCTCCAAAACTGAAGACATCCACTCCGGCCCGACCAGGATCGGTGCCGGAAACGTAATTCGGAATACCCCTGCGGCGATTCTCATAACACTTGGCCACAATCGAACCGACCATCGGGGCATCGTTCACGAAGCCGGTGGGAGTCTTCGGATCACGTCCCGTCAGGAAGCGCTTGTGTCCGCCGCCATGATCGGCAAATTCGTGAGCGATCGAACGAATGATCGTGTAGCGGTCTGCACAGCGGGTATGCAGAGGCATGTGCTCACAAACATCCAG
>JAGQQT010000551.1 GCA_020426065.1 Planctomycetaceae bacterium
ACTGTAAAAAACTCGATCTGATTTTCCTGACTCCGGATCCTGCTCACGAATCCAATACCCAGAACTGTCGGGCAGCCATTGCGCCTCGATATTTCTGCCACGAAAATCTCCCTGCTCGTAAACAGCTTTGAGACGTGGCTCAGCAGAAGCACGCCAGTCATGATTGTCAGCGGCCTGGATTGTCACCGAATTGAATCCCCCCAGTGCAGACAGAAACAAGGCCATCAGGCAGACACTCACAGGATTGGTTCTGTTCATCGTTCATCCAACTGCTGCTGTGAAATCGGAAATGAATATCGCCATCTCAGTTTCTTCCCATCGGATTGTGGGTTCAAACAGCGACGATCCGGCCACTCCACCATACTTCATGGGGGAGAACTCTTGCCACCTACCATGAAAAATCATGCCAAAACGAAACAAAAAGTGAACATTCAACCACATGAATAATTGCTTCAATTCCGCCCACCAAATGGTTTTGCATAGACTTTGCCCCGATACCTCGCCACCATAGTAGATTCTGTTCACCAAATGATTGCTGCTCGAAGCCAGAAACCGAGCGGGAGGTGTGCGGTATTGTCTCATGACATTCCCACCAGTTCAGCCTGCACATCCTATTTCCCCTAAACCTTGGGATGCCCCAACAATGCCTCACTGGACTACTGCCGCTCAACGCTCAACGGGTCCGTCGCGTTTGAGAGAACTGGGACTGCGCGCCCTCTTCCAGAGCAATCGCAAAAGGAAAGCCCAGCATTCCTACGGACGGCTCGCAATGGCCGAAGCATGTGAGTCGCGCGTACTGCTCTCCAGCCTGACCGTGAACAGTGCTCTTGATAACCTGACACCGGGAGATGGCCTCGTCACACTCCGCGAAGCAATCATCGCCGCGAACAACGATACCACAACCGATCTAAGCCAGACTGGATCTGGTGCTGATGTCATCCAGTTCGATGCCAGCCTGGCCAATCAGACGATCAATCTGACATTAGGTGAACTGGAAATCAGTTCGGAAGTCACCATCGAAGGTCTGGGAGCGAACCTGCTGACTGTCGATGCGGGCAACAGTTCACGAGTCTTCCTCATTGACGATGGTGACAACAACAACGATCTCAACGTATCGATCAGCGGATTGACCATTTCCGGCGGTCTTACCCTCAATACAGACGCTACCACGAATGCTGGAAGAGGAGGTGGAATTCACTCTTACGAAAATCTGGTTCTGACCGAAAGCCATGTAGCAAACAACGAAACTCAATCTGATGGAGGGGGGATTTGGATTCGATATGGAGATTTAACGCTCCTCAACAGTACGGTCTCAGGAAACATCGGTAAGTTTTTGGGCGGTGGAATCTACGCCCGTCAGAATCAGGTCCTGATTTCGAATAGTACAATCTCAGGGAACGTCCTCACTGCTGGAAACTCAGGAGTTTCCGGAGGTGGATTCTATGGAACCGGAAATACAGTCACGATTCGCTATTCGACAATTACGGATAACACTGCCATGCGAGGTGGCGGGGTTTTGGGTGCCGATACTCTGTCCCACACCATTGTCGCTGGTAACACAGCTTCACAGGGTCCTGATCTTTTTGGATCAGTCACAGCGAACTTCAGCCTGATCGGGGACACGACAGATGCGACAATCTCTGGTGCTGACAACATTACCAATACCTCTGCCGATCTTGAAGCATTAGCCGATAACGGTGGACCAGTCCCCACTCACAAATTGGCAGCAACAAGTCCTGCGATCAATGCGGGTGATGCCACACTTGTCGCCAATGTCGGTAACGTTCCTGAGTTCGACCAACGGGGAACCGGTTTTTCACGAGTAAATGGATCGTCAATCGATATTGGAGCGTACGAGTATAACGCCGTCTCCTTAGTAGGGACCGGTGGCAGTTTCATTGATACCTTCACAGTATTCATGGACGGAACAGAAGTTGTTGTCGATTTGAATATGGCAGAAATCTTCCGTCAGGAATTATCGACTGTTGACTCATTAGAGCTCAATGGATTGGGGGGCACCGACACTTTTAACATCGATCAGTCTGGTGGAACGTTGACTTTGCCAATTTCCATCATCGGGGATTCCCACCTGACTATTGTTAACTCAGTTCATTCGATTACTGCTGGGGGTGATACTATCACAAAAACGCCGGTAAAAGGCGATATCCTGAACTTCCTTGACAGTTCAAACACCTCTGCCAGCAACTACAGAATCGACAGTGATTCAATTTCCCGCACGAATTCTGGAATAGTTACTTTCAGTGGAATAGAGGTTTTTAATGTCTACACCAGCACCTCTGCAGCCAGTGATATCGACATTCTCACAACTCCAGGCAGTGTCGTTTATACTGTAAATGCCGGAGATCAAGCCGATGACATTGACGTGACAACATCGGCAACTAATGGGGTATTAATCATAAACGCAGGTGGAGGCTCCGACTCCATTGATATTGCCGGAACGGGCGACAGTCCTCTCATCTTTCTGCGAGGAGATGATGGCAACGATCTCATTAATGTCGCTGATACGGGATCCAGTCTTTCCTTTGGACTCGACATTGATGGCGGAAATGATGACGACACGATCACGATCCAGAATATAGGAACTGCTCTCCTCAACGTTTCTGGTGATGCAGGAAATGATCAGATCAATCTGATGAATTCTGATGCCTCTAGCCTTTCCGATCTATTTGGCGGTGCTGATGATGACACTTTCACTGTGGCTGCAGGATTAAGTGGAGTGAGGGTTTTCGGCGATGGCCAGGGAATGGTTGGCGACCAGTTAAATATGACTGGCGGCAGTTTTACCAATGTCACTTATGACTTTGATAATGCTAACGACGGTAGCATTAACTATGACGGAAGCACGATTACGTACACCGGCCTGGAACCGATCACCGATACCACGACTGCCACAAATCGGACATTCGAGTTCAATGGAGCGGAGGAAACGATCACGCTCTCGGACGATAGCAATGCCGATGATGGTGTTTCATTCATTGACTCTACGCTGGGAGAGTCGGTCACATTCAACAATCCCACTGGTCTGTTAACTATAAATACAACCACAGGATCCGGAGCA
>JAGQQT010000552.1 GCA_020426065.1 Planctomycetaceae bacterium
TTCGTCATCCGCGAAGGGAATCAGAAACGGATTCCCGATCTGGTGGTGTTCGTCAATGGCCTGCCACTGGCCGTGATCGAACTGAAGAATCCGGGGGACGAAAACGCGACCATCGACAACGCCTTCCAGCAACTGCAGACCTACAAGGCCGAAATTCCTTCGCTGTTCGATTACAACGAACTGCTGGTTGTCAGTGACGGCGGCAATGCCCGGCTGGGATCGCTGACGGCCGGGATGGAATGGTTCAAACCGTGGCCCACTATCGATGACGACAAGCCCGTCAAAGGCAAGCTACCACTGGAAACGCTGATTCGGGGTGCGTTCGCCAAAGAGCGACTTCTGCCGCTGGTGCAGAATTTTGTCCTGTTCGAAGATGATTCTGATAGCGACCGCGTCTTCAAAATTCTGGCAGGCTACCATCAGTTCCACGCAGCTCAGCAGGCCATTGCTGCGACCGTGAACGCCAGCAGTGCCGCAGGCGACCAGCGGTGCGGTGTGGTGTGGCACACACAAGGGAGCGGCAAGAGTTTCACGATGCTGTTCTATGCTGGTCTGGTGATTGGCAGTCAGGAAATGAAGAACCCAACGCTGGTTGTGCTGACCGACCGCAACGATCTGGACGACCAGCTGTTCGGCCAGTTTCAGCGATGCAGCGAGATCCTGCGCCAAAAGCCCGTGCAGGCAGAATCGGTTGAACATTTGCGGGAACTGCTGCAGGTTGCATCCGGGGGAGTCATCTTCACGACTGTTCACAAATTTGCGGAAGAGTCGGGACAGTTTCCTTTGCTGACCGACCGTTCAAATGTCATCGTCATGGCGGATGAAGCCCACCGCAGTCAGTACGGATTCAAGGCCCGCAAAACCAAGGACAAGGCAACCGGCGAGGATCGTATCAGCTACGGATTCGCTCGCAACATTCGCGACGCCCTACCGAATGCATCGTTCATCGGGTTTACCGGAACGCCGGTGGAACTGAATGACAAGAACACCAAAGCGGTTTTCGGTGAATACATCAGTATTTACGACATCCAGCGGGCAGTGCAGGATCAGGCCACGGTCCCGATCTACTATGAGGCACGGGTGATCAAGCTGAGTTTTGAGGACGCGGCCATTGAATCCATCGATGAAGATTTCGAGGAGGTCACGGAAAACGAAGAAGTCACCACACAGGAAAAACTGAAGACAAAATGGGCAGCACTGGAGGCAATGGTCGGTGATGATGACCGGCTGAAAGTACTGGCAAAGGATCTTGTCGAACACTTCGAAAAACGTATCGAGGCGATGGACGGCAAAGGGATGGTCGTTTGCATGTCCCGCCGTATTTGTGTGGACCTGTACAACGAAATCATCAAGCTACGTCCGGAATGGCACAGCGAGGACGACGAACAGGGAGCGATGAAGGTCATCATGACCGGCTCTGCTGCCGACGGTCCCGACTGGCAGAAGCACATCCGCACGAAGGAACGCCGCAAGGCATTGGCCACCTATTTCAAGAAACCATCCAGTCCATTCAAGCTGGTGATTGTTCGTGATATGTGGCTGACCGGCTTTGATTGTCCCAGCGCTCATACAATGTACATTGACAAGCCGATGCAGGGGCATGGACTGATGCAGGCGATAGCCCGCGTGAACCGCGTCTTCGGCAAGAAGCCCGGTGGACTGATTGTGGACTATCTGGGCATCGGTGATTCGCTGCAATTGGCCTTGCGTACATACACAGAAAGCGGCGGAGAGGGCAAGACTACGATTGACCTGTCAGAGGCCGTGGCCGCTCTCCAGAAGCATTATGAACAATGCTGTGACATGCTGCATGGACTGGACTGGTCGGCCTGGGAGAACGGCACACCATCCCAGCGTGCCACACTGCCGCAACTGGCACAGGAACACATTCTGGATCAGGATGACGGTAAGAGCCGCTGGCAGGCTCACGTTGGAAAGTTGTCTCAGGCGTTTGCCTTATGTCCGGTCTGCGACTACGCAATGGAGATCCGCGAAGGTGTTGCCTTCTTCCAGATTGTGGCAACGATGATGCGGAAATACAGTTCTTCAGGCAAAACCGCTTCGCAACTGGATCTGGCTATCCGCCAACTGGTATCTAAAGCGGTTGTGACTGCCCAGAACGACGTGATCGACGTGTTTTCTGCCGCTGGAATGGAACGCCCGGATGTATCGATTCTGAGTGAAGATTTCCTCGATGAAGTTCGCGCTCTGCCACACAAAAATCTGGCTGTGGAACTGCTGCGAAAACTGCTGAGCGACGAAATCAAGGTACGCAATAAACGGAATGTGGTGCAGGCTCGGGCATTTTCCGAGATGCTGCAGACCACGATGAACAGCTACCACAATCGAGCGATCACGAATCAGGAAATCATCGAAGAACTGATCAACATTGCCCATAAGCTGAAAGCTGCTGCTGATCGCGGTGAAGAACTGAATCTGACGGATGATGAAATCTGCTTTTACGATGCACTGATCCAGAATAACTCGGCCGAAGAACTGATGGGTGACGACAAGCTGAAAGTGATCGCAACTGAGTTGGTGAACACAGTCCGCCGCAGCGTGACGATTGACTGGACCCTCCGTGAAAACGCCCGCGCCAGAATTCGAGTGATCGTCAAACGAATCCTGAAGAAATTTGGCTATCCACCTGACCTTCAGGATGCCGCAGTCAGGCTTGTTCTGGAGCAGGCCGAAACGCTGAGCGATGAGTGGGCCAATGCTTGATGACAACAGATTTGATAAGAGAGCACCGCCTGCGAACATCCGAGCATGCCAGACATTCCGTCGGGAGTAGCTGGCCGGTCGTTCCGTTTGTAACTTGCATGATTTCCCGAAATTTCTGATGACACAAAAACACAAAAGTCTGTTTTCCGCTGGATTCAGAGACTTCTGTGTTCTGTGTCGTTTGAAATCTTGACCTGCCCCCAATCATGGTACCACAGCTTAATATAGTCTCTCGATGGGTGACCCTGCCCCCATGTTTGATCCAGTGGGAATGTTAGTAAACCAAGATTATCCCTCCAGGGTACCCTGGAGGGATAATCGCGCGAATTCCTCCGGGGTCTTGTTACCCAGGCTG
>JAGQQT010000553.1 GCA_020426065.1 Planctomycetaceae bacterium
AGATTCGACACGGAGCTCACCAGAAAGATCGATGCCATCATCGATGGAGGTTTGGCGGGAGTCAAAAACACTGGGCCAGCAGTAAAAGAAAAGCTGGTATTTCTAGGAAAAAAGGGTTACAGCCAGCAGCAGAGAGGCCGATTACTGGAGGGGCACAAGGAAAACAGCAAAGCTCTGGGCAGCATGATTTCGGATGCCATTCACGGCACACTGTCGGATGGGGCTCCCGTCGCAAAAATGGCTGCGAATTACCTGCAGGAAATGACGACTGACACAGATAACGTTCTGACTTCTACCATCGGCTTATTTGAGGAAGAAGATCTCGCTACCCGTTCAATTGAAGTTTCAGTGCTGTCCATGGCAATTGGAATTGAGATGGGTTTGGACCAGGAAAACTGCTACCGATTAGCAATAACTGGATTGGTGCATGACTGGGGAATGATGAAAGTCCCTGAAGAAATACGTTCTGCAGTTCACAAAATAAATGTCATAGAACAACTCGAGATCCACAAGCATCCTATCCATTCGATGGAATTACTACAGCGGGTTTCTTCTCTGCCATCCGTTGTCTCGGTGATCTCATATCAGGTTCACGAAAGGATGAATGGAACTGGCTATCCTCGCGGTAGACGAGGAAAAAGTATCCACCAGCTGGCCAGAATGTTACAGGTTGCAGATGAATATGTTGAACTGACTTCACCAATCCGTAAACGTCGCCCGGTCATGATATACAAAGCGATGGAGCACCTGATTTATCAAGCGAAACAGAACCGTATTGATGGTGAAGTTGTCAAAGCATTACTGAAAGTTCAGTCGCTTTTTCCACTGGGCAGCTATGTCACACTCAGTGATGGATCAATCGCCCAGGTGTTGAGGCGTAACCGAGACCACTTTGCAGAACCCATCGTATGCCGCGTGCAGAATTCCAGCGGCCATGAAGTCGCCCCTAACGATCCAGAGAATATCATTGATCTGCACGAGAGCCAGGATCTGAAAGTCATCCAGGCACTTCCTACCCCGGGCAGTGATGAGACAGACGAAATTCCCGAAAGCGTCATGCCCGACGGCAACTGATCTTCGACATTCTCATCAATAACGGGTTCTGATTGAGCGAGCCCTCGCTCAAACAACCTCAACCACCAGCGCACTGGCCTGACCGGCGCGGGTGACGTTGATGTTGATGAACAGCGGGCGATCGGTTTTGAGCGGTTCGCCATGGACCACGTTGACCCCGCAGGCTGCATCGGGAGTCTTGTAGTTGAGCGTGGGGAAGATGATTCCCTTTCGGAGTCCCAGAATGGAACCGGCAATTTCCAGCGTGCCGGAGCCGGATCCGCAGTTTCCGAAAAACGGTTTCAATGACGTGACCGGAATCTGTGTTCCATAGTCTCCAAAGGCATCGCGAATGGCAGCGCTTTCTGCCAGATCCAGCTTGGGAGATCCACTGCCGTGGGCATTCACATGCCCGATCTCATCTGACTGCACATTGGCTGACTTGAGTGCGGCCCGGATGGCATTGGCAATCGCCTGCTGAGGCTGAGGTCCCCCGGCAACTGTCCGCACGCAGGAGCTTCCCACACCGCGTACATAGGCATAAATGGTGGCGCCACGCTCTTTGGCGGTTTCATTCCGCTCAAGGATCATGGCACAGGCTCCTTCGCCAACCACTTCTCCTTTGCGGTTCTTGTCGAAAGGCTTGAGGACTTCTGCAGCTGGCTCTCCCTGAGGATCGGCCAGTTCGTTAAGACCGGTCAGGTTAATCGATTTGATTACATGCAGTCGGGCACCTGTAGTGCCGGCAATCATGGTGTCGGCCTGGCCCCGTCGGATGATCCGGAGCGATTCGCCCAGAGTCAGATTTCCGTTGGCATCTTCGAGAGTGAGTGAGTTACTGGGACCACAGGCTTTGGCCTGAATGCTGATGTGGCAGGCAGGCATATTGGGCAGATACTTCAACAGCCAGAGCGGCTCCATCTGAGGTAAACCGTATTGTCCCCAGCGGGTATCAGTGGGAATTCCGTCTTCGGCACGGGAAGCGGCGGCCGCTCCAAACAGGACATCGGGCGGGGAGAGCATCAGATCGGCACCGAATTCCACACCGAGCCGAGTCTGCTCTTCGGCAGGTTCTTCCAGTCCGGCATGATCCATGGCCAGATTTGCCGAAGCAACTCCCAGCTGGATATCCCGGCACATCACCTTGATGCTTTTCCGCTGGGGCTTCAGATACTGTTTCTTGATGCTCTCATCATTGAATTCATGACACTGCCCACCGATATGTCCGGGAGGCGTATTGCCAGGAAACAGGTCGATCGGACCGATGCCTGACTTGCCGCTCATCAGGGAGGCTTCGAATGCTTCAACACCATTGCCACAGGCACTCACCATGCCCAGACCGGTAATTGCGACGAGGTGCTCGGGACGATCGCTCATAAAGTTGGAACTTCAAACGGGATTTGAATTGTAGGAGGCCGGGGCAGGATACTTCGGGATCCTGATTCAACCATGGCCGGTGCGGGAGGAAGGCAGGACGGTTACTGCGGTGCAGGCAATCGGAGCCGTACCGTATCTGACCGATCGGTTCCTCTCGCGAACATTTTTGCCGAAACCAACGGGAAATCAAACCTCAGAAGACGCGATTCGACGTCGATTTTCAAGTGTGGAATGGCCTGGAGGACTAAAAACTTGTAATCCTGAGTGAATTCGATCGATTATCTGCCAGCAACCCCACAAAATACCATGCCATAAGAATCCAGACATATCCCCTTATGTACAGTACTCCGCTTTCTGGAAAATCCGCTGATTGAGCGGGAGATGAAGACTGGACAGTCTTTACGGGCGTTTCTTGCAACATCAATACACAATCGTTTGACCCGTAGCCGCAGGTGTTTCCATCAGCGATATTCCAGGAAAAACTCCTGCACCTGCGGCTACGGGTCAAACAGCTGGTTGATACTCAGTCCAGAATGACGAGAGCGTCATCGAGTTCATTGACATCGTCATGAGCCCGCGGTGCGGCCTTTTCCAGATCGACCGCCAGAGCGGAAATCGTGCTGGTGAGGGCCGACGTAA
>JAGQQT010000554.1 GCA_020426065.1 Planctomycetaceae bacterium
CAGGGAATTTGCCAACGGTTACAGGGCTCAAACCGTACTATCAATGGACACACATTTCCCTGTCGAGTTCAGCCGTTATGCAGACAGATCTTGAGTTTGATCTGCTGGACCCTTCTCCAGCCGTCAGTGATTCGCGACTGATTCAGGACGCGAAACTGGGGGAAATGTCTGCATTCCGGGAACTGGTTCAGCGATATGAGGCTCGTCTCTTCCGGGTCATTTACCGGTTTGTGCGGGATGAGCCTCTGGCTGAGGATTTGAGTCAGGAGACGTTTTTACGCGTCTACGAGAACTTGGAACAGTTTGACCTGTCTCGCCGGTTTGGCCCCTGGTTATTCCGGATTGGAGTCAATCTGGCGGTCGATTATCTCAGAAAGCAGAAACGGAGAGGCTGGACTTCGGTTTTCAGCGAAGTCAGTCCGGAAAAGCCGCTCGATCCCGGTCGGAGTGATCCTCGAGACGGGCTCGACCTGTCCGAGGAAGTGATGCAGGTTCTGCAGGAGGTGCCGGAGAAATTCCGCATGATCCTGATCCTGCGGGAGTTCGAGAACTTTTCGACTGCTGAAATCGCCGGGATCATCGGGCGGAAAGAAGCCACAGTCCGCTGGCGGCTGGCCGAAGCCCGCAATCTGTTTCGAGCGGCCTGGGAAAAGCGGAATCAGGCTGAGAGTAAAAATTGACCTGAGTGGAAACCAGTTGGCTCCCCTCATTCAGGGAAGCTGGTCACTTCCAGGATTGTGTTTTGAAGTGAGTTGTCAGCAGGAGTATTGAGGTCTGACCATGAATTGTCGATGTACAGACAACCGCAAAGCCCTGGCATTATACGTGGGACGTGATGCTCCCGATGAACTGCCGGAAAATCTGCGTCGGGCAGTCGCGACCTGTCCGACCTGTCGAGAGCACTACCAGTCTCTCAATCGGGCAATGGACGCATTGAGTTCCGCTGCCGCACCAGGAGTGGTGCGTACAGAGAAAACATTGTGGAATGAACTTTCCCAGCGTCTTCCGCAAGCTCGGCCCGTGGCCAGACCTCGTCGGAACTGGCGGGAACAGGTCATTCCCGTCTTCTCCATGAGTGCAGCCTGCCTGGCTCTTCTGATGGTGTTCATTGAAAGCCCACGGACATCGTCCTCACTGAACAAGGTGTATCAGACGACCTCGGCCAAATCCCCGTCAGCGGTCTATCCGATCTATCCGGCTTATGAACCAGAAAGCGTTCAGTTCAAGTCCGGCTCTGAGTTACTCTACGAGAAACAGGCTCCCCGGTTTGAGCCGTTTCCACAAAATCCCTCGCTGACGGACCCTGTCTTCTCGGAACTGCCACAGACGGAGCCAACAATCGATGAACTGATGCAGGAAATGCTCCGTCTCCATCAGCAATATCGGAGTATGAATCCGCTCTATCAATAACCCACAGTATCAATAGAGATGCCATTGCAGTCACTCGGGCAGGAGAATTCCAGGATTCTTCTGCCCGTTTTCTGGTTTGATTGCAAGGACATTGGGCATCGAGGCATAATAGCCTTGCACACTTACGCCGGTTTCAGCCGGGCAGATTCAGAGTCGAAGGAATTTCCATGCCGCTGTTTGAATACCGTTGCTCTCAATGTCACGCAGAATTTGAACTGCTCGTCCGATCTAATTCCGTTGCGGAGTGCCCGCACTGTGGGACAAAGCAATTGGAAAAACTGGTCAGCAGTCCTGCAGTCCGTTCTGGGAGCACAACCAGTCTGCCGCTGGCTGGCGGCTGTCCACCTCCTTCAGCAGGGCCTTGCGGACCTGGTTGCTGTCGGCTTCCTTCCTGACTACGTGTTTATTGCTCCTGACTTTGCTCAACAACCATTCCCTGTCCTGAGGTCGTGGAAATCAGGTTGTCTTCGATCCGGCTCTCGGTGGTGTTTTTCACCAGCAGACTGATCGGTTCGCAATCGAGAATTGTGTTTCCAGTCACGTGCATTCTGCGGCAATCCTGAATCGTGACCGCCGCCGGAGCGGAGTGGATGTGAGCGGCATGAATGCCGGAGAGCGTGCAATCTTCGCACTGCTGAAACAGGATCAGATTTTTCGTGGTGGTGGCTGTGCCGTAGTCGTATCGTGGATTCCGATCGAAATTGTTCGCCGCCATCACCAGGTGTGATGTCTGCTCAACCAGCAGGTTGTACTCGTAGCCCATCCAGAAGGTATTGCCGGTCATCGTGACACCACGGCAGTCCTTCAGATGCACATTGACTGCAACATCACTGAAGACATTGCCGGTGATTGTCAGATGCCCTTCCTGCACGGGCCGGTCCGGGGCAGCACTGCTGGGAAGACTGTTTCCAACCATGCGAATATTGGCTGAGCCGGGAACCTGACTGTTGTGCTGAATTGTGCAGCCTGTAATCGCAATTTCGGCAATTCCCGCCGCTCCTTCGCGGCAATCGAGCAGCACATTGGCGGTTGGCAGATCGGAACCGCAAACACCATCTACCGACATGTTGGATTCAATATCGCAGCCTGAGACCTGCAGGTTACGGACATTTCCTTTCACGGAAACAATTCCACCGCCTCCGTTGTAGCTGATATGGCTGCCGGATACATTGATCTGATGGAGATTGACATCATCCAGAAAAACGCCGATTCCCCGGTTTTCGTAGAGATGGCAATCGGTGATGATCACATTCCGGTTATTCTCGAAGAGTCGAATAGCGTGCCTGCAGCCCCGGATATGTGTTCGGCTGACTGTCAACTGCATTGTGCCGGTGGCTTCAATCCCGTCCGCTTCGGGGTGAGTTGCAGTGATTCCGATTCCATCGATCAGAGGCATCCGCTGTTTTTCCCAGACGTTCTCCATAAATCCGCCCGGATCGGCCGATTTGTAATGCGTTCCCACAACACGTATGGCTGGCCCTGGTCCATCCATTTTCAATACGGCTACTCCACTTCCGTGGATCGAAGTGTAGCCGACCCGATCCAGTTCAATGACGAGCGGCTGGCTGAGCCGATAGATGCCCTTGGTCAAATGGATATCACCCTGGCCTGAGTTGATCATCTGCTGCAGGGCGGCATGATCATCGGTCAC
>JAGQQT010000555.1 GCA_020426065.1 Planctomycetaceae bacterium
CCTCCACAATTTCCTTTACTACCGGGGACAATGAAACTACCTGAAGCGGCTCAGCAGCAGATTTCCAGTCAGATTGAACAGCATTACGGGCAGCATGAATCTCTCAATTTCCCACTGGGTGGTCCCATTCGCTGGCAGGGGAAGTCTGCTTCCGTTGAAGCAGTCATTGAAGAGACGCCCAAACTCATCAAGGCAAAAAGCCCTCTCGGAGATTACCAGTCCGAACCGGCGACCGGTCAAACGCTGCTGGTCCTTCCCCAAAACGGGCAGTCCTCTGCAGAAGCAGAACAAACACCTGCAGAACTGGCCAGGGTGCGGATTCCCTGGACAGGGACTGTTCAGTCGCTGACTGCAGAAGAAGTTGAGTTCATCCCTGATGGAACCGAACACACGTCGTTGCAGGTGGGGGATGAAATGGTGCTGCGACCTTCGCACCAGCTGCTGGCCGGGCAGGGGATTTATCGTCAGCATTGCATGGCCTGTCACGGAATTTCCGGAGGCGGGGACGGACCGCAGTCTCAGATACTGAATCCCAAACCCAGAGATTTCCGCCTCGGTATCTTCAAGTACACATCGACTGTCCCCGGACTTCCTTCCAGTCATGATGACCTCAAAAAAGTGATCAAGCAGGGAATTGCCGGGACCGGGATGCCGGCATTCAAACTGCTGGGAAATCACGAAATCGCCCAGGCAGTTGATTATGTTCGGTACCTGGCTTTACGGGGTGTGCTGGAGCGGGATCTGGCTCTGGAAGTCGGTGTTGAACTGCCCTTACTGAAAACTCCTGAAGAAACAGAGCAGTTCTACAGTTTGAAACTCCCACAGATTGTGCAGAAGGAAACCTCACGGCAGTTTGAATTGTGCTTTGCCGCTGATGATCCGGCCAGAATGGTTCAGCCCACTTCGGAGCCTCCGGAGCCTGGCGAGAAATCGGTGGCCAATCCCGAGTTGACCTCAGTTGAAAATGGTCGATTGCTCTTTCAGTCCAAAACAGGGCAGTGTGCAACCTGTCATGGAGCGGATGGAAAGGGAGATGGGGAACAGACGAAAGCTTTTCACAAGGGGCCAGACGGGAACGAGTACCCTGAACCGGGTCTGCATGACTCCTGGGGCCACCTGGTGAAACCGCGTGATCTTTCCTACGGCGTTTTTCATGGCGGCCGGGAGAAAATAGACCTGTATCGGCGGATTTATGCGGGGGTGAAAGGGACGCCGATGCCAGCTTACGCCCTTTCCGGTTTGACCGAGCAGGAGATCTGGGATCTGGTCAATTTCGTGCTCTCACTTGGTGAGTGAGCCCGATTTTTCCTGAAATCGTGCGTGATCAGTTGTGCGGCGGGGAAGAAACCCGGCACAAAGTTTGCTATGTTGATTCATCGCTGACAGTCTTTGCCGGATTGGCAGGGGTTCGGGTTACGTTCCGATTCTGTTCAGTGGACTTCATCTGATTTGCAGGTGAACCAGCCGAAAACTACGGAATTCCAGCCTGATCTCCCTCAATTGCACTCCTGCCATATTGGCAAAGACCCTCAATCAGCTCCCATATCTCAGCCGCTGACGTAACGAAACCAGTGGGCTGGGTGAATGAAATAAGTTCTCCCCGAAACATATTCGATTTACAGGAGAGTCGATCCTGATGACTGAGTCTGCAACAGCTTCCCTGTCGGCTGGCGGTACGGCGGAAGCATCATCGGAAGCGATGATCGCTGCCGAGGGACTGACCAAATACTACGGCGAGTTCATCGCCGCTGAAAACATCTCTTTCAGTGTGCCGGGCGGTCAGGTTGTCGCTTTCCTCGGGCCCAACGGGGCGGGGAAATCCACAACCATGAAAATGCTGACCGGTTTTCTCGCTCCCACGCGAGGCCATGCTTCCATCGGCGGATACGACGTCTTCACGCAGCGTCTCGAAGCAGCCAGCGTTCTGGGATACCTGCCAGAAAACGGCCCGCTCTACAGCGAAATGACCCCCAAGGCCATGATGCAATATTGTGGTCGCCTGCGGGGGATGAGCGGCGGGGATCTCAAAGCTCGCATCGATTACGTTGTCGAGTGTTGCTCGCTGGGAACCGTCTGGGAAAAACCTGTCGGGAAGCTTTCCAAAGGTTTCCGGCAACGTGTGGGAATGGCCCAGGCCATTCTGCACGATCCCCAGGTACTGATTCTGGATGAACCGACCAGTGGTCTGGATCCGAATCAGACTCACCAGGCTCGCGAACTGATTTTGACCCTGGCGAAAACCAAAACGATTCTGCTTTCCACTCACATTCTGGCCGAAGTGCAGGCCATGTGCAGTCGGGTGATTCTGATTAATCAGGGACGTCTGATTCTGGATGGCCCTGTTTCAGAACTTGCCTCCGAAGTTTCCCAGATGGAAGATCGTTTCCGTGAACTGACCGGTTGAACGGGAGGGCAACTGTGAGAACACAGCATTGCCCGCTCTGACTTTGAAGTCTCTGCCAGGGGATTCCCGGTTCCCGTCATTTCCGCTGAATAGCATAGAGGATTTTTAACATGTGTCGCAGTCACGTTGTTCAAGCCGTTTTCTTGAGAAATCTGGCCGGTTTCTTTTCCGGTCTGCTCGGATACGTCGTGATCGTGGCGTTTGTGGTGATCGCTGCCTCTCTGGCGTTTTCCGCCGAGTTCTTTGCCAGCAATCATGCCACACTCGATCCGCTGACCAGTAATTTTCCGGCTCTGCTGGTGTTTCTGATCCCCGCTCTCACAATGACCTGCTGGGCAGATGAAAGGCGGATGGGTACCGATGAACTCCTCTTCACGATGCCTGCCACCGATTTCGAAATTCTGATCGGGAAGTATCTGGCGATTCTGGCGGTCTACACAGTCGGACTGCTGTTTTCCTGTACGAACCTCATCATGCTGAGTCTGATTGGAAATCCGGATCCCGGTGTTCAGTTCACGACCTATCTGGGATATTGGCTGGCAGGAGCGGCACTGATCAGTGCGGGGATGTTTGCCTCGGCACTCACCAGTCACTCTGCAGTTGCGTTTGTGCTGGGAGCATTGTTCTGCTGCATTCCGGTTTTCGTTTCGCT
>JAGQQT010000556.1 GCA_020426065.1 Planctomycetaceae bacterium
CGTAGGACTGTTCCTGGATCGTGAGTGCCCGGCGCATTAGCGGCTCGTTCACCGCGATACGGTTCGTGACCTGCAGTAACGCTGCTAGGTTGCTGATGTCTCTGGCGACGTTGGGGTGTTCAGCACCGTACGCCTGCTCGTCAATGTCCAGCGCCCGGCGCATCAGCGGTTCGGCCTCCGCCAAACGGTTCGTGTCCTGCAATAACTGAGCCAGATTGTTGAGGTGTATGGCGACATTTGGGTGTTCGGCTCCGTAGGCCTGCTGGTCGATGTCCAGCGCCCGGCGCATCAGCGGCTCGGCTTCAGCCAAACGGTTCGTGTCCTGCAATAACAGAGCCAGATTGTTAAGGTCTATGGCGACATTTGGGTGTTCGGCTCCGTAGGCATGCTCGTGGATGGCCAGCGACCGGCGCATCAGCGGTTCAGCCAATGCTAGACGATTTGTGTCCCGCAGCAACAGAGCCAGTCTGCTGAGGCTGATTGCGGTCTTGGGGTGTTCAACTCCGTAGGCCTGTTCGTGGATGGCCAGCGCCCGGCGCATCAGCGACTCTGCCTCCGTGAAACGATTCGTGTCCTGTAATAACGAGGCCAAGTTGTGGAGGTCTCTGGCGACATTGGGGTGTTCGTAACCGTAGGCCTGCTCATCTATGTCCAGCGCGTGGCGCATCAGCGGTTCGGCCTCCGCCAGATGATTCGTGGCTTGCAATAACTGAGCGAGATTATTGAGTCCTACTGCGACGAGTGGGTGTCCGGCTCCGAAAACCTTCTGACTGAGTTCTACAGCTTGCCTCAAGATTGGTTCAGCTTCCTGAAAACGCGCCGATTCTTTCAGGAATATGCCAAGATTGTTGGCCAGCAATGTGAGACGAGCCTGATCCGAGATTTCTTTTTTCCAATTATTAAAAGCGACTGTATAACTCTCGCTGAGATCGTATTTTGGTTCAAGATGTTGCCAGTACCCCAACAGCTCGTATTTATCCTTATCGTATAACCCCAGAAAGCAGTCTGAATTGGTCAAGATGCGATGAAGCCGTTTGTTTTCCTGGGCCTTGACCAGTTGCCAAGGGAGTTCATCCAGCTTGCGGGGTGTCCAGCCGGCATCCCGCTCAAAGTAGTCTGCCAAGCGTCGATGTGTTTTCTGCTGCTTGCTTTCATCGGGCAGACAAACCTCTTCGACGGCTGTCCGCAAGTATTCATGAGCATAATTAAATAGAGCGCTGCAGGTCGAGAGAGAGTCTGACATGGCCAAGTACAGCGGCGACCAGACCATCTGTGGCAGCGGTTCTCCATCGCTGCCCAGCAGGCTCAACAATTCCGCTTCCGAGAGGCCCCGCCGAGCCGCCCAGAGCAATGACAACGCTTCCTTGACCAAATCAGTCCCCTCGGCGTAGTCCGCTTTCCAGCGAGCAATCACTTTGTGGAATAATTCCCGGGGATCCTTTGCCTGCAGGTACCAGTCGATCCGTTCGTCCAGTTGTTCATGAATTCCAAACACACGTAATTCATTGAGTAACACCCGCAGGAACAGAGGATTGACAGTCTGTGAAGAATTAACGATCTTGTCGGTCCGACGCTTACCAAGATCACGTCCCGATTCATGCAGATGCTCCTCGATCAACTGCAGGCGTTCCGGTTCCTCCAGTGGCTTGACGTGCAGAGGGGCCGTCTGTTCCAGCCAACTGCGTTCCTCGAGTGCATGGTGGCTGCGACCCGGTAGTGTGGAGACCATCACCCGAAAGTTCCGTGGAAAGACTCGGGGAAGCCAGCCGAGATCACGTGCTGCATCGACATCCTCTAGTTGATTCAAGGCATCTAGGATCAGCACAATCCGTCCCTGAGTGGCGACCTTGGTCAGCCACTCAGGAAACGCCTCACGAATTTTTTCAGGTTGATCTGGTATTTCCTCTTTCAGGTCAAATCGCTCTTTCAGTTCTCCCATAATCCGATGCAGCAGTTGCGCGGGATTGGAACTTGCGGGCGAACTTCCGATGAAATGTAGAAGCACAAAGTCTTCCGAATGTTCCAGGCGATGCCGTAGAGCCCAGTTCGACAACAGAGCCGACTTGCCGCTCCCCGATTCTCCAAGAACAACGAGTGGTCCGTCATTGCTGGCAACATGGGTATTGAGTCGCTCATAATATTCCAGTCGACCAATGTAGACACCAGCCCGACTGCGGGCGAACGCCTCGTGATCGGCCCGTTCCCATTCCAGCGGAGAGGGTTCTGATCCCTGCGGAAACAGCGTCTCAATCAGAGCAGTAAAGTCATCGAGAACAAGTTGCCCTAGGTCCTTAGCGTTAGCAAAATTCTCTCGTGGTTCGTACTTGAGGCCTCCCTGCTGATGCAATACCCGAATTCGATCTTTCAGATTTTGTAACTTGTGAGCACTCATTTCGTTTTCCGAGACGAAATCGGTCGGATCAGAGAGCGATTCCACAAATTCGGGATCACGGAAATAGAAGAAGGCGTGATCCGCCATCGTCGGGTCGTTGAGTACTCCGTGAAGAATTTCCAGCTCAGTTACTGATTTACGATCATCATCCCTCGCATGGTCTTTGATCCAGGGTTCCCGTTCGAGGACTTCGTCCGATATGGCATCCGGAACCCAGCCATACCGCTCTCCCAACAGCCCGATAAAGTAGGGGCGACAGCGGCGAATCTGTTCCAAGCAAATGGGTAGCACTTCACCCCGCTGGGATTGTTCCTCAGTGATCCCCCAGCGCAGGTCGACTTCAGACCAGGTGACTCCCCGTTCTTCACAAATACGCCGCAGTTGTGGAAAGATTCTCAGGACCAGTTCATCTCGTTCGTCTTGCATGTCTCGAAAAGTAGATGACACAAAGACGCGGATGTATCGATCAAACTCCACCCTAATCGGATTTGAATTCATGGATTGACCACTCCCGGCGAGATCTGGATGGACCGCATTCCGACACTGTTCTTGTCAGTCTATACTGATTCAAGTTGGAATGATAACATGAGAATTGGGTTGGCCAGGGCAATCCGCTTGATACACTAATTATGCACAATTCAAATTACGACAAATCAAAAC
>JAGQQT010000557.1 GCA_020426065.1 Planctomycetaceae bacterium
ACACCGCAGGGAATCCGCAACACACTTTCGGCGGATCAACTTGCCGCCAGTCAACTTGGTCGGACTACACGCTTTCCATCTTTGCAGTTTTCAATCAGTCGAGGAACCGGGTTGGGAGGGTCCATGAAAACACTTGCCTGGAATGCCAATGGTGCCCCTTTACCAGCCGAAAGTGACCCCAGCAGGATCTTTGCCCAGTTGTTTGGCGGTGAAAACAGCGATGTCACTCAGGATCATCAACCCCGCTTTCGCCGACGTGGCAGCATTTTGGATGCAATTAGTAACCAGGCGACGCGGTTGGCAGACCGCGTCAGTTCATCCGATCGCCAGCGGATTGATCAGTACCTCACCTCCGTACGTGAAGTCGAACAGTCGTTACAGCGTGACATTGACTGGTCGCAGCGCCCCGTACCAAATGTCGATGACGATACTCGAAAGCGTTATCAGGACTCAATTGATCCAGAGAACTCACGCGACTTTCACTACGAGAGTTATGCAAAACTCATGTACGATTTGATCGCACTCGCCTGGCAGACTGACTCAACTCGGGTGATAACGTATGTGGTGCGGCAGGAACTGACAGGTGGAGTTTATCCGGAATTTGGTGTTTCCAAGGGCTATCACGAGCTATCCCATCACAACAACGACCTACGAAACCTCGACGAACTGGCACGTGTCGATGCTCTTTACATGAAACAATGGGCAGGATTTCTTCAGCGACTGAAAGAGATCGAAGAACCTGACAGCCGGTCTCTCCTCGATCGTACGGTGATCGGCTTTTCCAGTGGAATGGGATTTAACCATTCACGAGATCACCTTCCAACCGTGATCTGCGGTGGTCGTGCCCTGGGAATCCAGCATCAGGGACATTTGAAACTCCCTAACCAGACACCTCTTTCCAACCTGTGGCGAACAATGCTTGATCGCGCTGGTGTTGAAGTCGGCGATACGTTTCAAGACAGCACTGGCCTGATTGAGGAACTGATCGGATGACAAGAATATTTCTCCAGGTAATGTCAGCAACTGCCGGACTTCTTTTTTTTCTCTCCACAGATGCCTCATACGTGTTCTCTCAGGAAGCGGCGGGGAACAGCCCAGGAATCATATTTCGACGCATCCCAGCCGGAGAGTTTTCGATGGGATACAATCATAGCGGTGGTTACGAAGAACTCCTTGTAGCATTTCCGCGATCGATTACACCACGTGATACTGCTGGTGATGAACGGCCTCGGCATCGTGTTCGTATCTCGCAGCCATTCGAGATGTCAATCCACGAGGTCACCGTTCATCAGTTTCGAGTGTTCTGCAATGAAACTGGTTATCGCACGACTGCAGAAATCAATGGCGAAGGAATTGTTGGCTTTGCTCCAATAACTGCAGCAGAGACGCTTCAGACCGGGAAGCGGCATCTGTTTGCCCGGAGGCCGGAGTTCCTCTGGCAATCTCCAGGCTTCGAACAGACAGACTCCCACCCAGTCGTTGGAGTGAGCTGGAACGATGCCACAGCATTTTGTCGCTGGCTGAGCCAGAAAGAATCCGTGACCTGTCGGTTACCTACAGAAGCAGAGTGGGAGTATGCTTGCCGCGCGGGAACGGAGACCTGGTTCAATTTCGGAAACTCTTTTCGAAACGAAATTCAGCGGCACGCGAACATTGCGGATCTGACATTAGAGAAATTGCATCCGGAACTGGCAATGCGACAATGGCTTATTGACTTTCACGTTGATCCGGAGGACCACTTCGCCTTCACCGCTCCGACAGGCTCATTTGAGCCAAACCGCTGGGAGCTTTACGATATGCATGGCAACGTCTGGGAATGGTGCCAGGACTCCTATCGCGACGATTCCTACCAGGGGAGGATCGAAGCGGATAACCCTACCATTGATCCGTTGAATACAAAATCGCAGGATGAACTCGATGATTGGCAAGTGATTCGTGGGGGTTCCTGGTGCAACGGCCCGATTCTCTGTCGATCTGGAACTCGTGGCTTCTTTGCCGCAGGTGATGCCAGCTGTTACATCGGATTCCGCATCGTTCGCGAGATCGATTCGCAATAAGCCTGTATCAGCAGAGGATCTTAACTGCTTCACTTCACCTGCTGGAAAAGCTGGGCACGTTCACAGATAAGAATTCCGCAAAAACAGTCACTGACTGGATGCTCAAGATAACAAGCGGCACCAAATCTTACTTTCTGATTTTGCTCAGCTTGACAATGACTGTCAGGGGATTTGCCATGAGTGAAGATTTCCGGCCGTGTCACCGGTCAGCACTGTTGAACCGTCGAAAGAGATCGCAACCCGTGTTGGAAGCAGGCGGACACCTGGAGTAAGTTTCCCCGCAGCGGTGGCTTCACCCGCCAGGGCAAATGACTTCTTTTCATTTCCTTCGGCTGACCAGATTTTGACCAATCCATCACGACCGCAAGAGGCCAGTTCTCCACTCGGTCCGAAGCGACAGTCCAAGACTCCATCCTGATGGGCATTCGGTTTATTGGCTAGCGGCCAGCCATCTTTGACGTCCCACCAGACGATGGTGCCATCCTCACCACAGGATGCGACCACACCTGAATCACTCCGCCAAGAGAGAGCCCGCACTGATTTGTTGTGCTCGGAGAGCGGGAGGATCACTCCACCAGTGTTTCCATCCCACAGATGGATGTTTCCGATCCTGTCTGCCGTTGCCAGATACTTGCCATCCGGGGAAAACGCGACTGCTGTGACCCAATCGGTATGCTTGTCGATTGTTGCTAAGAGGCTGCCATCCTCGGTGGAATAGAGTTTGACCAGTCTGCTGGTACAGCCAATTGCTACCAGTTTTTCATCGGGAGAGAGATCGGCTGCGATGATGGCATCGGGTTCGTCCGCGACACCCGCCAGACGTTTGCCAGTGGCAACATCAAACAGGACCACGGAACCATTCTGCACGGGCTTGCCTCCAGCGGCGAGGAGGAGTCGTCCGGATTGACTGAAAGTGAGCACAAGTGGCTCTCCTTCGGGAAACTCAATTGCTCCATAAGGCTTGCTGGTATCCGTGTCAAACAATTCAATGACA